>JBAYJA010000003.1 GCA_041665345.1 Patescibacteria group bacterium | reverse complement strand
GGCCTTCGTATTACCGCTGCTGCTGGCACGAAGTTAGCAGCCCCTTATTCCTCTGGTACCTTCAGAGTTATTCCCAGAGAAAAGCAGTTTACGCCCCGAGGGGTTTCTTCCTGCACGCGGCGTCGCTCCCTCAGACTTTCGTCCATTGGGGAAGATTCTTGACTGCAGCCTCCCGTAGGAGTGTGGACAGTGTCTCAGTTCCACTGAGGCGGGTCGCGCTCTCACGCCCGCTATCCGTCATTGCCTTGGTGAGCCATTACCTCACCAACTAGCTGATGGACCATAGGCCCCTCTCGGTCTGGCTTGCGCCTTTACGCTCCGACCATGTGATCGGAGAGACCATCAGGTATTAGCTCCGCTTTCGCGGAGTTATCCCTGTGACCGAGGTAGGTTACCAATGTGTTACGCACCCGTTTGCCACTCACCTCCGCCCATCGCTACGCAATGGGCTACGGTGAGCAGGCTGGTTGTTACACCCGCCTGCGGACCGAAGCTCTTCACGCAGTGAAGGGCGAAGGTTCGTTTGACTTGCATGCCTAAAACACGCCGCCAGCGTTCATCCTGAGCCAGGATCAAACTCTCAAAAAAGTTTATTGCAGAAAACTTTTAGAAAACTGGGCACACCCCGAAGGGTGCACCGGAAGTATTTCTCAAAACAAAAATTGACGTTCCGTTTGACTTACCACTCTCAAGTTGTCAACGATCATCCACCCCTGGTAATGAAAAACAGGGAGGCCGAGGGCTTCACTGTTTCAACTTCGCTGGGCCAAAACGCCCAAAGGCGTAACGGCGGCGATCACTTGGCAAGGGGGGATTCGATGGTACTGTCGATAGGCAGGGACAGTAAAGTATCGAGCTTTTGCAGCATACCCATGGACGGGAGAGTTGTCAAGGGCGGCAGAGATATGGGTTTTGGTATGGCGGCGAGTGGGGTTGGAGGGTGGGGGTGTGGGATGGGTAGAGGGTATGGGCGACTAACAAAACTCCCCCCCTCCTTTTGAAGGAGGGGGTGGGGGGAGGTAATCCTTACCAGGGAAACGACGTTAAACAAACCAAGAATGAAAAAACTTCTAAGGCCTCTACGACTCTACAGCTCTATAGCTTACGGCTTCTTCTGCTATAGAACACTGCTCCCACAATTGCGGTGAGCGCAATGATCCCACCCAAGGCACTGATGACCACGGGCACGGCCACCACACCACTGAGGGCGCCAATGGCAATGACGGGGACAAAGGCGAAAAGATTTTGGACTGTGTTCTGCAAACCAAACACCCGGCCCTGCTCAGCATTTGGTGTGCGTTCCTGAAAAATGGTTTGCGCGGAGACGAGGATGAATGGATCCGCAAAGCCGGACATGGTTGCAAGCAGTACAACCAGACCTAAGCGAACGCCATCAGGGGTGAAGCCAGGAATCAGGTCTGGCAAGAAATGCGTGAGCGGAACAATAATCACTGCCAAGAGTAAAGCTAGCGCATCCAAGCTCATGCCAAAGGTGATCAGCCGATGCTTGGCCACGCGTTCCTTCAACCGGTTTGCCAGCCACACGCCCACAAGGGTGCCAACCGCGGTGGGGACAATGAAAAGTAGCGTAATATCTCGTACCTGGTACCCCAGGAAGTCCAGAGCAAAGGAAGGCATGAGCGAGGCAAAAGATTTTTCCACGGCAATGAGAATGGACACTTGCAACAGGATAACCGCGATCATCGCATCTTTCCGCACGTACTGCACACCTTCCACAAACCTCACCCACACCAGACGCAAGTGGTGCATGAGCACCAAGCGAGGGCCCGTGAGCTGCGTCAGGTGATCTGCCAGGTGGGGGAGCCGAGCCGTTGCCCAGGCGCCAAGCAGGAAGAGCGCTGCACCAATGGCGTAGGTCGTGGGGTACCCAACTGTATCCACCAACGGCGCGGCCAGACCATACCCAACGAGGAAGAGCGCGTACGTGGTGAGGGTGAAAAAGGAATTCGCAGCAAAAAGTTTTTCCTTGGGCACCACCTGGGGAATGGCAGCAGAAGATGCTGGAGTGAAGAGCTGGGTGATAACGTGCATGCCAAAAGCCACCAGGAGAATACCAATGGTCCACTGACCTACAACCAAAGCGAGCGCAATAACCCCTGCGCGGAGCAGGTTGATGAGGAGCAGGATGCGCCGGCGATCGTAGCTATCAGCAATAACCCCGGCCACAGAGGAAAACAAAATTGGCGGCACACTTTGGAACCCCACGAGAATTGCCACCGCTGCATTGGAGTTGGACTGCTCGTACACCGCCAGCACAAACGCAAAGGTCAGCAGGTTCGTGGCCAACCCTGCCGCAATTTGGTTTGCCCACAGCAACCGGAATGGCCGGATGCGGAGAACTGACGCGTCGACTTTCATACCTTCCGCCGAGTACGGTGTTTCTGCCGCCAGGCGGCAATGACTTTGTGGTCACCAGACAGGAGCTCCTTTGGCACGCGCTTCCGCTTGAACACTTCTGGCCGGGTGTACTGCGGGTACTCCAAGAGCCCAGCTTCCGTGTGTGACTCATCAGCACTCGAAGCATCTTTGCCCAACACCCCAGGCAGCAACCGCGCCACGGCATCAATGATGGCCATGGCAGGCAGCTCACCACCAGTCAGCACAAAATCACCCGTGGAAATTTCTGCGTCCACGTACTGCAGCACGCGCTCGTCCACGCCTTCGTACCGGCCAGCAATGAAGACCAGCTGATCCAGCTTCGTCCACTTCCGAGCCAGTGCCTGGGTGAAACTTTCACCCTTTGCGCTCATCAGCACGACCTTTACCTTGCCGCGCTTTTTCTTGACCGCGGAAATTGCTTTGTACAGTGGTTCAGCTTTCAGGAGCATGCCTGGCCCGCCGCCATACGGCCGGTCATCCACGGTCCGGTGCTTGTCCGTGGTCCACTTCCGTAGGTCATGGATTCGAACGCTGATTTTCTTGCCCTTCTGCGCCCGACCCAGAATGCTCTGCTCCAGGTACCCAAACGCTTCGGGTATGACGGTAATAATGTCGAATTGCATACTGCCATTGTAGCAGACTGGCGGCTCTGCCCTCCCCTCTGTCATCCTGAATCATATGAAGGATCCCCAGACAATGTAAAAAACTTTGGAGATCCTTCGAAGACTCAGGATGACAGTAAAAAAAGGGCGACCCACATTGGATCGCCCGTACACAATACTTTCACCTGTTAGGCAGGACTTGCTACTTCCTTGCATCAGAACTTGAAGTCATCCCCTCCGCAGCCTCCTCAACAGTACTGTACTGTTGGAAAACTTCAGCTAGCCGTGATATGACCATAATTCTGCCAATCTTATCGTTGGTACCAAGGACCATGCAAATTGGCAATTTCGCACCGCGGTACTGCTTGTACTGGTAAATGAGAATGCTTAAACCCGACGAAGGAATCCACGCACATTTGGTGAGATCGATGATTACTCCACGACCGTCGTTTCGAATTTCACTCAGTTGATCATCAAAGGTTGCAATGTCGTGTGGCACGGCCATTCGGCCGTCAATTGCTATGACCAAAAGTGGGCCTTGCGCTTTTACTTTAATTTTCAAAAAACCTCCAATCAGTTTTCTTTGCCCCAACCCTAGCAACTAGCTTCAACAGGGTCAAGGGAATATGAAAAAGCGGCCAGTATGCACCAGCCGCTTCCCAAAAATGAGCTGCCCTCCGTCGTCTCCCTCATGCAATGGGGAGAAACCACCATCAACAAGCCCAATACGTTTCATGAGACCTCCTAGGATCTGCCGAGAGTATATATCTTTGCAAATGAGGGAACAAGGATAAAAAAAGGGCGACCGGTATTCGATCGCCCATGGTGTATGTGTCCCAGGATTACTCACCTCGAAGCTCAGCATCAGTCGCACGCTCTGCCATGTACCTGAGGAGGGCGTTATCGGCCCGCTGCTTCTCTGGACTCTTCGCATACGCAGCATCAGCCAAGTCGACATTCTCAAAGATGGAAAAATTATTGAAAAGTTGCGAGGCAAGCACCTGCTGCAATCCTTCTTGCTCTGGTGTAATGATCAGGCAGAGGAAGAGCTGCGCGGTCTTGTACTTACTCGCATAGTATACAAGAATGCTGCAGGCCGGCGGGCCAAGCTCCTCACATTGAGAAAGGTCAACAATCAGTCCTCGATTCGCCTGAAACGCTTGGGAAAAATACCTGCTCAATTCTGCCGCCTCAAGACCACTTTCCAATCTGCCTTCCACTGCTACAACCAGCAAATCGCCATGCTCTTCAATAACAATGTGCATTTTCTACCTCCAATGTGTATCATTCCTTTCCCTCTGTCTACCATCACCCAAAAAATGCGTCAAGAAAAAGACGGCTGCTCAGAGAGTAGCCGTCTAGGTATGGCTTGAGCGCTTCGCTCTAGCCGCCGTCAGTGGGATCCCGCATTGGGTACCCGCCAATGGTTGGGTCAAGGAGTTGACCTCGCATAATCACCCTCCATCCGAAGGTTCAAGTTTTTTCATTACACAACCTCGATGTTTGTTTGGATATCCCCATACTACACCTGAGAAATAGAAAATCAAGGGCGGCTATTGCTAGCACGCCCTGATAATGAACATGGGTTCTGACGCAGCTTTTTTGGCTTTAGCTGCCGTCAATACCGCCACCGAGCGATCTGTGACAGCCTGTACTGGCATCAAAGAGCTTCTGCGTTTCGCTGCCCGCACCAAGGAACTTTTTTGACATTCTACCTCCAGTCAAAGAAGGGATTTCTTTTCTCTGATCGATAAACAAAAGGTAGCAAAAAGCAAACTTTTTGTAAAGATGAAAAAAAGAGCGGCCATTTGGTCGCTCTTCGGAATGTGCTAAACAGGGTCTCACCCTATTCGGAGTCTTCGGGGTGTCGCAGTGGCTTCTCCCCGCCATCAGGATAGAGCAGCTGCTTCATACTATTCTCCATCTTCCGGATAAAACATGATTTCCTCCAAGGATTTCTGTTCGCCAAAGGGCAATGTCAAAATGAGTATACTCCAGGCAAAAAATCTGTCTATACCAAAAACTCCCGGTAGTGCTACCAGGAGTTTTCTTATTACTTAGAGTTTCAGGTCGTCGGCCAGGTCTTCACTTGGCGCGGCAGCAGGGGCTGCGGGTTGGTCATCCATCCGCTTCCCACCCATTTCCCCTTTGTGCTTGCGGTAGCCTTCGGGTTCGTAGATCTTCATGTTCACCCGGGCATGGTTCTTGGCGCCCACCACCCGCAGCAAGGTGCGAATGCTCTTGGCAGTCTGCCCCTGGCGGCCAATGACCTGACCCAGGTCTGCTGGGTTCACATGCAACGTGCACAGCACACCCATTTCATCCACAATGCGTTCTACCTTTACTTCCTGTGGGTTGTCCACAATGGACTTCACCACAAACTCCACAAACTGCGCGTCTTCAAACTGCTCTTCGGCCATATCGGCGTTGGTTAAACTGGGGAAAGGACTGCCAGGAACCGTGTATCCTGCGACTCTTCAGGACCGGTATCGCTGTGCTAAAAAAATAGCAGAGGTAGGGGAGGGTGTCAAAAGAAGAAGGTATAGAGGTATAAAGCTGCTCCGACGCTTTGGTCGGAGCCCCGAGTGAGTCAGACGAATCGAGGGGTAGAGCTGCCCGCCCGCCGGAGCTTCTGAGCGTAGGGGGGTAGTGGGTATTGGGAAATAAACGAGAAACGAACATGGTCACTCCCTGGAGAGTGTCTTTTTATTCATCGACCAAACCACTCCTTGACACGCAGGTAGCCTTAGGAATAGGCTTGATGCGAAACCAAAAAACTTACGAACTGGAGAAAAAATGCATACTTGCCCACTCTGCTTCGGCCGGGGCACGATCCCGGAAAAACAGCGATCCACTGACCCAGAAGAAAACGCCCGACTCATCCTGGCGGAACGAGCCGCGAAACACGCAATCATGAAGGCCATAGGCGGGGAGCACGCAAACTTTGCTTCACTCGTTCTTGATTTGACTGGCAACGAGGAATTAGCCATTGAAGTGCTCGTTGATGATATGCTCGTTTTTGCCTAAGTGGCAGCAACCCCCCTGACGGAAAATAATTTTTCCGTCAGTTTTTTCTGGGAAATGAGGCCGATTTTAATACCGAGTATTTCTGCAACCATTCGTTATTTTAGTAGGATTGACGATACGCTTCTCACATGTTAGCGTGAATCAAAATTCCATGAACACTGCTCACGAGGAGAAAAAATGCAAAAAAGTAAGAGAAGCATGCTCTACATTTCCATATGCCTTGGATGCTTGTTTTTTCTAGGGGCTTATCTAGCTAGTTGGGACACAACAGTAGTCTGGTCAAGCGTAGGCGCAATCATTGCCACCTGGTTGATTTGCCTGAGGATCATCAAAAAGTCCGCAAACCAAGGTGAGTAACATGCTGGCGTTCCGTGTGGAGCGCCTTTTTTGTACGAAAAAAAGGACAGGTGGGCAGACCTGTCCTTAAAAAATTCCCCTACTGCTTCACAAAGATTGCCGATCCAGTTTGACGAATTCGATTCACGTAATCGGCTATAAAACTTGAGAGACGATCTTGCAAAGTATGACGCTCTTCCCGGCTCATGTACGTTTCTGGATACGCTGCTAAGCCGATTTCAGTGAACAACGAGGCGCAGCACATCAGGAAAAATGGACTTGACGGCGAACACGCACATCCACTAGCATCCACTGTCGTAAACCGACCAACAAACTGCTCCGCAGGAAAATACGCATCAATACAAGTATACGCCTTCGATAATCCCTCAAGATTACTCCAAAATGCGGAGCGCCGCTGTTCTATGTTGAGATCAAAGGTGCTCATGCCCTGATCAATACTGTGCTCCCAAGTGTGACCCATCTGATTGTAGCGTTTGTAGATGAGTATTGCCTTGGAATGAACGACCGTAAAAACAATGAGGTCACCCCGAATTTCCTTCTCATGCAACGTGATCGCAAACCTGACGATAATCTGTTTGCGTGCTAAGGCTAGCAACGCATCTTTTTCTTTAGTCACATTTCCTCCAGTCGCCTAGGTTTCTACCGTCGGCTATGGTTTAAGATTGATTATAATATCTTCAAACTGCCCTAAGAAGATTGTGAATGAACGAATGCCTTACTCTAACGCTGCTTGTAGCAGCATGTCAAATAAAAAAGGACAGCCGATATTGACTGTCCTCTATTTCGTGCCGTTCGTGAACGACGAGAAAAGATCTAGCTATTCCGCAGGTAACGACCGCTTCTCTGTAATTCTTGGATTCTCGCATCAAAGAACCCACTGAAACGAGAGGACAATGCTATTGCGGCATCTTGGCTAAGAATAGCACGTAGCCGAGTTTCAATGGCTGCATAGCAGAGTAAGTGGTGCACTGAACGGCCATCGACAGGAACGTGCGTTGGGACAATATTGCTGGCCTGGCTATGGACTGATGCCAAGGGTTCCAACCAAATTGGCCGACGTACTATCCAATCTTCAAGGTAGGCCCGAAGCTCCTCTACATCTTCACTTTTCCTCTGGTCATACACGCGGAGGCCAATGCGACTTGCAAGGTCGGGATGACATCTACTTTCAAGAACCATGCTTGCGCGGGTAAGCAGGCCGGGTTTTCCGGTAAATGCAGTTGCGAAGCAGACAACTTCAGTTGTAAAGAATGCGCGATCTTCTCTACATGCAGCGAAAGATGCGGCATCCTGGTACTCAACATCCGTGTGCGTTCGAACAACAATTTTAGTCGACGCCAGCTCGAGAAGTGAACTTGATGCGAGCTGCTTTTGCAGCTTAGGATCTTCTTGTGGTGTGGACATGATTCCTCCAATCGCCTAGGCGCACGGGCCATCGGCTATGGTTTAGGGGTGAAATCAAATATTCCCAAATTGCCCTATGAGAATTGTAAATGTACGAATACTCATTTAACACCTTGGGAATATTTTTGTCAAAAAAAAGACAGTCGGGCAGGACTGTCTGGTAATATTAGACTATCATTTTGAGCTGCGTGGTAACCGTATTCCAATTACTTTGCAACTCTTTGAGAAAACCATCGAATCGCTTGAAAAGCACTGAGAGTGCAACTTCTCTCTCTCCCCATCCGCCCTCAATCTCACGAACAAGCAGTGCTCGTAAAGATCCAAATGAGAGCATAAGCTGAATCGAGTACAGCGAGAGCGTCTCGGGGCATTGGTAGGAGAAATCCGACCGTCCAGGATTTTGCATAAGCCGTACCTGTATTGCTTCTTGGGTAACATTACGACCCAACAAGTTGTTTCGGGACCATTCTGACCAAATCTGGTCAAAAAACTCACCATGTTGCTTTGTCTTACCAAAATCCAAAATGGTGCCTAATGTCACGTCAAGTGTCATTATTGGCTTAACTACATCAGTAACGAATTCTGAAAACACTACCTGAATGAGAGGCTTGGTATGAGATGTTTTCTCGGGACTAACCGAAGTCAGTAGCCAAATCTTGCGACGCGGCAAGTGAGGCGGTGAACCCTGATATTCTTTTACTCGAAGGAGCAAACGCTTGGCTTGCAGATGTTTTAAGAAAGCGTCGAGATGTGCATTGTCCATTTTTTCTCCAGTACCTAGGTTGTCTACCGTCGGCTATGGTTTAGGGATTATAGTTCTTGCTCTGCCCAGCAAAGTAGGGTGGAAAGGTTCGTTACCAGGAAATTTCCAGGGTGAAGTAGGTCGCGTTACCGTACGGGTCATCGCTACCGAATGTCTTGTTATACTTTGACTTTGATGTCGCTGTGTATCCCAAGCCTTTCAACTTTTTGAGGAGACCAGACACTAAACCACTCAGGAGAGGACTGAGGTTGTAGTTTTCTCCCTGATTGTTGTGCACGGTAATGGAAACTGCATGCTGACCCCGAGCGGTCGCTGCTGCAATTTGGGGCTGCACGGTCTCCAAAAAGTACGCCGGGGCAAGCTTCTTGCCTTGTAGAATATGTTTGGCCCAATTTGCTTGCGCTTCAGTCTGCTTCTTTTCTTGTGCAACGGTCGCAATCTGCCGCCCACGTTTTGATGCTTTTCGAGCTTGGGCTGCAGTCAAAACGGTTCTCATGTTTCGAACTTGTTTCTTCGCCATATTCTGATCCTCCTAATGGGTTTTCAATGTGCATTCCACCCAGCTTACGTCTGGGGGTGAGGGGTGTCAAATCCTCCTCTGTCATCCTGAGTCTTCGAAGGATCTCCTGAGAATGTACAACCTTCGGAGATCCTTCGCCCCGCGACGGGACTCAGGATGACAGAAAAAGAGCCTCTCGGCTCTCTGGTTCTCTGTTCTACGTTCTAGGTTCCTAGTTCTTCGTTTCTTCCGCTTTCTTCTCCTCCGCCTTCGGTGCTTCAGTAGCTGGAGCCTCTTCCTTCTTTTCTTCAGGTTTTACTTCAGCCTTGGGTACTTCAATCTTTGGCTCTTCTGCATTTGCCGGAGCTTCTTCCTTTTTCTCCTCGGCTTTGGGGGCTTCGGCCTTTGGGGCTGCTGCAGGTTTTTCCTCAACCTTGGGTTCGTCCTTCTTCTTGGCTTTGGCGACCACAACTTTGTCAGCCTTGATAACCCCGGCCGTAACCAAAAGATTGTGCGCGCTGGGGGAAGCTTGGGCGCCTTTGCTCAGCCAGTACTGCACCCGGTCAGCTTTCACTTCAATGGTGCCAGGATTCGTATGTGGATCGTACCAGCCCAAGATTTCCAAAGCAGGCGCAACCGTGTCCCGCTGCTTATCAGACACGATAAAGCGGAAGGTCGCGTGATTCTTTTTGCCAGTGCGGCTAAGTCGGATAGAAACCATAGTGAGGAGAGTGTACTGGGAATGGGGGAATGCGTCAAGAGGGGGCGGGGGGATGAAGGTTTTGGTTTTGGGTAGCGTTATGGATCGGAAGGTGGAGATGGCGGGTTTGCCCCTCTCTATTTTCCTATGACCAAATGCTAAAGGAAAAAACCACTATTGCCCTTATAGCTTTATGGCTTACGGCTTTACGGCTGCTTCCTACTTCTTCACCCCTGCAATGACCTTACCGACATCTTCCATTTTCACGGACAGGAGCTTGGACACGCCGTCATCACCCATAGTCACGCCGTAGAGCAGGGCGGCTTCCGCCATGGTGGCGCGGTTGTGGGTGATGGTAATGAACTGCGTGCGGTGCGCTAGCTTGGACAGAATTTGCGCAAAGCGGATGGAGTTGGACTCATCGAGTGCCGCATCCACTTCATCCAGCACCACGAAGGGGGAGGGATTGGAAGCCAGGATGGCGCAGATGAGGGCAATGGAGGTTAACGCCCGTTCACCACCGGAGAGCATGGCTATGCCGCGCAGGCGCTTGCCGGGTGGGGTGGCGAATATTTCCACGCCAGTCACCACCTTCTCACCCTTGGCTTTTGGCTTCACCAGTACTTCTTCTTCCTCGTCCTCGTCATCTTCATCCTCATCGTCAGCCACGTCCACAGGATCAACCACTTCTTCTTTCACCAATTGCAAGGTGGCATTTCCACCGTTGAACAGCATTTTGAAGTACTTGGTGAATTCTTCGCTCACCCGATCAAAAGATTTTTCAAATTTCTCCTTGATGGTTGCTTCCAATTTCGCAATCCCGGTTTCCAAATCTGCACCCGCCTTGGTCAAATCATCCACCTGCGTGGTGAGGAAAGTGTAGCGCTCATTGGTCTGGTCGTACTCTTGCTTGGCGTTTTCATCAATGCCACCAATGAGTTCCAAATTGTGCTTGGCTTTGGCAATCGTGTCTTCCAGGGCAGCCACGTCCGCATCCGGAACCGTGGTGGCTTTTTCTGCTTTGGCTGCAAGTTCGGCTGGTAGTTCTGCCCGGATTTCCCGGAGTAAATCTTCCTGCCGAGTTTCCAAGCGAGCCAGCTGCACCCGCGCGTCCGCCAGTTTGCCTTCGGCAACCCGCGCTTCGTCCTGTGCACTCCGGGCGGCTTTCTGCAAAGCAAAGAGCGTGTCCCGTTTATCCTGCTCGGTTTGGTTAAACCCATCCAATGCATGGCGCGCTTGCCCAAGTTCTCGATCAACAGTAGCAAGCTGCCCATCCACCTCAGCCTGCGCCTGCGCCACGGCAGCATCCGCCTCAGCTTTGGAGCCAGGCTTCAGCTGCGCCAGCTTCAGCTCTTTGGCGACGTTGGCATGCTCGTGCTCCAAGCGACGCACTTCATCTGCAAAGGTGTGGTCCCGCTCTTCCAGAGCATGCTGCTCCGTGTGCAACGTGTGCTCTTCATTGGCCACCTGTTCCTTCTCCTGCATGTGCTGGTGGAGTGACCGTTGCAGGATGATGAGCTGGGCAGGATCAACGCTGGGGGTTTGCGCAGAGAGCTTGTCCAAGAACTTCGCGGCGCGGGTATCCAGACGGTGCGCTTCCCCGTGCAAAGCTTTCAGCGCGTCAATAGAGTCAGCCGCGCGTACCGCCGCAATGAACTTCTGGTGGCCAGTGAGCACTTCGGCTACTTCCTTGGCCAAGTCTGGCACGGTGAGGGTCGTCCGAGTTTTGAGCGCTTGTTCCGCCCGGAGCAACCCGGCTTCCAATTCTTGAATGCCTTTGGCGTGGCTGTGCAGTTTCTCCTGCACCTCAGCCATGTGCTTGGTGAGCTTCTCTCGTTTCCGGTCGCTGGCTGCACGCTCCTCAGCAATGGCGCTCAGGCGACCAGCAATTTCTGCCTGCCGGTGGGTGAGCCAGGAAACATTTGCTTGACCAGCCTGGGACAAGGTTGCAGCAACTTTTCCCGCCAAGGCAGCACGATCCGTAAGCAACCGGTTCCGCTGGTCAATCAGTTCTTGGTGCGTGCGCTGGAGCTTGGTGAAGTGTTCGTGCCGGGAGCTCCCGCGCTCTTCCGCGTCTACCTGACGCTGAATCTTCTGCAACTCAGCCAACGCGCTTGCCTGGGCCTTTTCCGCACTCTGCAATTCCTTCTGCGCCGCATGGAGTTCTTTGTTCAGCAACGCAACTTTGGCGCTGTATGCCTGCACCTGGAAGTCGCGCAACTCCTTGGCAATCTCTTCGCGGTCATTCAAACGCTTCACCTGCCGGGTAAGGGAGCGGAGCCGCGGGGCAATTTCATCAATCAGCAGCTGCGCCTGCGCCACGTTCTCCCGAGTGGCAGCCAGCTTATTCTCCGCCTGCTCTTTCTTCATTTGGAACGGCCGCACCCCGGCCGCTTCGTCAAAAAACTGCTTACGCTCCATGGGTGTGGCCACCAGCACGGCGTCCACCTGCCCTTGGCCAATGACCGAATAGGTTCGCTGGCCAATGTTGGACCGCGCCAGCAGCAGCTGAATGTCGGACAGTCGGCTTTGGCTACCATTCACCAGGTACTCCGACGTCCCGTCCTTGTGGATCCGCCGGGTGACCGTGAGCTGCTTGTAATCAATAGGCGCCCGGCCTTCGCGGTTGTCCAACGTCAACGACACCTCAGCCATACCCAGCCGGGTTTTCTTGTCCGAACCCGAAAAAATCACATCCTCGCTCTTCTTCCCGCGAATGATCTTCAAACTCTGCTCGCCCAGCACCCAGCGCATGGCGTCAGCCACGTTGGACTTCCCCGAGCCGTTGGGCCCCACAATGGCCGCAATCCCACGCTGGAACAAGAGCTCCGTGCGGTTGGCAAAGGATTTGAATCCCTGAATGGTGAGCTTTTCGAGATACACCGGGTTACAGAAAAACAGCGAGAATCAACGCTAGTAGTGTACCAATTTTATGCTAAGGAAACAATAAAAAAACCGGCGAGTAGGGGACTCGCCGGAGTACAGATTACGATTGGGCACGATAGCCATGCTGCCGAAAAACCCTTTCACCGCCTTCAATATTTGGGCTTGGACGGTTTCCTTTTGCACATTCTGGGCAAAGAGCTTCTGAGGGCCACATTTCATAGTACCTTTCCATAAGCTGGTGGATTGGTACTTCGGCATCCAGCTCGGGAACCACGTGCGAATCCTGGGAGCGATTCAGCAGTACAATTCCTTGCGTCGGCATTCCACCACACGCCTTAACAAGCTTTCCAAGTTTCGTGAGCGTGGTGGATGTGGTGAGGACGTCATCGAAAAGCACAATGTTGCGATTTGCAATGAGTTTGGTTTGTTCTCGTTTAAACCTGAAGACGCCCCCCTCAGCCCGCTCTGCATAGGCAAAGCTTAATCCAAGCAAATCTGCAACCTGTAGCGCATAGTAGGATCCACACCCCGCTCCCACAATCACTGGAGCAGATGAATGAGAATGCTGCACTAACGCCGCTGCTTCGGAAACCAATACTGAGCGTTCCTCCCGCGGCACCAGCCCCGGCACAAAATTGGCGTACGTCCGGGTACAGCAACCATTGCTGAGTTTCACGTGCGTGTTATGGACGATAACACCGACTCGCTCCAGCCGTGCAATCATTTCATCATCGGTATATTTCCGCATTACTATAAACCTCCGTTCCTTTCTCTAAGACGGTTTGGGAAAAATCGATTTTTCTTTCCGTCCAAGTGTAGGGGAGTGCGCTCAGGTCGTCAACCCGACCATTGACAAACCACTTACACTTTGCTACAATTTTTGGAAATTAGGGAAACAAAACTTTTCCTGGAGGAAAGAATGGGAAACGTATTGCAGGGAATCGGAATTACACTGATCATCGGCGCAATGCTTGCCGGGTGCGCCTGGATCATCTTCCGCAAGCGAGAGCAGTGGAAAGAAACTCCCTCACAGTACCGCGGCGTGTACCCCACCAAGCACCGCAACTAGAACACCTACCACTCGTCATCAACAAATGGCGGGGGGAATTTTTATAAATGCAGCCATTGACAGAGGAAGCGCGTTGATTTACGATGTACAATCAAAACAAAAAATTCCTGTATCTACATATAAAATCCATTACCAGGAGGTAAAAAGTGTTACAACTTCTTTTCAACGGTGAGCCCACGACGCTGCAACCAGGCGATTCAATCTGGTTTCCAACAGAAATACCGCAAGAATCGGAACCACTCTTTTCCATCACGCGCGGTAAAGACAATACTCCACTAGATCTAGATCATAGACGCCTTCCGACAACTCTGGACCTGCGACCAGACCCGCGAACCTATAGCCGGTTGGTTGAACTCATTGCAGTCCTTACTGGACTCAAGGCGAATCAACACGGGTACTACATGTTTACGTTCGCTGCGCAAGAATGAAGCACGCAATTTCCCCTCGTCATCAACAGATGGCGGGGGACTTTTTTTACAAAAAAAGCTCACCGAAAAGGGTGAGCTTTTGCCAATGCGTTAACGAGCAGGTTGGGTGTGGAGCGCCTCCAGGTACATATCCAGGGTGGGATAACTTTGGAGCACCTTGTCCAGCTTCGTGTTCAAAAGTATTCCTTCAACTTTTCCAGAAACACAGAGCAGGGCAAGCGTGCAATCAGCATCCCGTATGTACTTCAGAAGGCTAATGAGCAGCCCGAGTCCAGAGCTGTTCATCCAATCAACGTGTTGCAAATCAAGAACAAAGTGCTGTACTTTCTTTTCTCGCAAAAGCTCCTGCACCTGTTCACGAATTCCGAGAGTATCGGGAGAAACCCCAAAAACTTTCACCGTCACGGTAATGACAGCGACTTCTGGTTTCGGATACGCGATGGGAAACAACATTTCTTCTCCTTCCTTGTTGATGAACAGTGTTGAGAAAACCCTATAACTTCAGCTATGGTACGTCAAGCGACCAAGAAAAAGAGCTCGTGGGAGACGAGCTCAGGATTGTTGCTTAGGCTGATCTTTTTCAGCCTTCCGAAAATTGCGCCTTGAAATGAGAACGAGTACGGCAATTGCAATGCAGAGGAGTGCAATTTCCAACGGGGAAATATTTTCCACAGAACCTCCAAAAGAACGACTGTTGATTGTATTATCTCCTGTGGAATGGGAATGTCAATAACAAACACCGAGGCTTGCCGATCCACGGATGGCGAGGGAATTTTTTTGCAAAAAAAGCTCACCCTTTTGGTGAGCTTTGCTAATTGATTATGGGGCAGGCTGCTTATGCAGTGCTTCCAGGTACATTTTCAGAGTGGGATACCTTGGAAACTGAGCCTCAGGATTGACATGCTTGAGCGCAGAATGAACTGTTCTTGAACTGCCCAGTAGGACAAAGACCCGCTTCGCCGCCTGAATGTCCCTGAGGAGAATGGCTAACAGATTCAGACCATGTTCATTAACCTGATGAACCCGACGCATATCAAATGCGATGTCCGTGATCATTTCATCGTGGATATACTCTTGTACCCGCTCGTAAAGCTGCAGCGTGTCGGGAGCATACCCAAAATCGTTCTCATACCAGGTAAATACAGTCACTTCAGGTCGAGGATTCTTCATTGAAAATGACATTTTCACTCCTTTGGTTATGATTAATTTATTTCACATAACCCTAGCACTGGAAGTGTACTTTGTCAATGCTGCCGAACAAAAAGAGCTCGTGGGAGACGAGCTCAGGGGTTTTCTCGTAGCTGACCCTACTCAGCTTTTCGAGAAGTGCGTATAAGGAAAATAACGAGAGCAACGAACGCAACACCTGTGATGATTAGTGCAATAGTATTCACGAAACCTCCTCCTGCCCCCTATGTTGATTCCATTATCGCCTGTGGAACAGGAATGTCAATAACAAGCAACCCATCACTTACACAAAATGGATTCCGTATTACAGCGGGATTGCCGCGTCACTCAAGGACTCGTTCCTCGCAATGACAGAGTTGTAGAAATGACGATTTGCAAATAACAAACCCCGCGCACAGCAAGCTGTGCACCTACATTTTTTACCTACCACCCTCACCCTCCAACCCCACTCGCCGCCACACCCAAACCTTTTACCCCCCTCACCATCCCTTCACCTTGCACCCAGCCGCGGCAGCAGCCATCTGGGCCTCTTGCTTGGACGTGCCTTCACCTTCCGCGACTTTTTCATCGCCAATGAACACGCCCACCACGAAGTTCCGTGCGTGGTCTGGGCCGGATTGGGACAGTACCTTATAGGTCGGAGTCACGCCCATGCGCTCTTGGCTGGCTTCCTGGAACTGGCTCTTGGGATCCCGGTACAGTTGATTTTCCAAAATGTACTTGAACTTGGTGAGCACGTGGTCAGAAATGAACTTCTCCGCCGCGCGGTAGCCCTGGTCCAAGAAAATGGCGCCCACCACTGCTTCAATAGCGTTGGCCAGAATAATTTGCCGCGCTTTGGAATTCTTGTCCCGGGATTCACCGCGGGAGAGGTAGAGGTAGTCATCCATGCCAATGCCAGACGCAATTTCGGACAAGGTCTTGGCGTTCACCAAGCTGGCGCGCCAGTTGGTCAGCTCACCTTCGGGGTTGGGGTAGGTTTGGTACAGGTACTCCGTGACGACCAATTCCAGCACGGCATCACCAAGAAACTCCAGACGCTCGTTGTGCGCCAGGGGGAATTCGGGGTGCTCGTTGAGGTACGACCGGTGGACAAAGGCTTGCTTCAGGATCTCGGGGTTCTTGCACTCCAAGCCCATGGCATTGGCAAACTCCTGGACAGGTTTCATACAGACTTATGCAGCAGGTGGCGGGGACGCAGGGGGCATCTCCGGTGGCTTCTCGCCCAGCATGCGCTTCACATTCTCTGGGGTAATCACCTGGCTTTCCGGAGTTTGCGCCTGCGTTTCCAAATGGTCTTTGAAAATGGAGCCCAGCACACCGTTCACAAACCGGCCGGAAGATTCGCCGCCAAAACTCTTGGCTAGTTCAATGGATTCGTTAATTGCCACTTTGGGTGGCACTTCCGCCGTGGAAAATTTCAGTTCAAAAATCCCCAGGCGCAGGACGTTCCGGTCAACATTGGTGATTTGATCAAGTGGCCACTCTGGGGCGTACTGCACAATGAGCTTATCAATCTCGGGTTGGTGCTTCAGCACCCCACGCACCAATCGCAGGGCAAAGTCATGGTCGTCAAAATCTGGAGCAAACTCCAGCTTGTTCTTCTCAATCAACGCCTCCGGATCCGCAGCATTCCCATTAAAATCCCACTCAAAAAGCGATTGGAGGGCAATGGTACGGGCAAGGTGCCGGTTGGACATAGCTTACCGGCTAGCGCGGCTGTCGCGCTTCTTGGTTCGAGCTGCAGTCCGTGCATCTTTGTCCTTGAGCTTCAGCACATCGCGGCCCTTGTAGAACCCGCAATTCGCACACACGCGGTGGGGCAGGATGGCGGATTTGCACTTGGGGCAAACGGTGAGCGAGGCAGCGGAAAGGGCGAAGTGCGCAGCGCGCTCGCGTTTGGATTGTTTGGTTCGGCGTTTGGCAGGGAGACCCATAGGAACTAGACGGTAAAGGAAAGGACGTGATAAGTCAATCCTACTGCATTTCCTGGCACTTGGGCAAGCCATTGACGTTCTGCCCCAGGAAAGGTACAACAAAGGGTACGAAAAATGATCTTTTAACAAGGAGGAAATATGCCTCGTCTTCACCTGACAGATGAGCAAATCAGCGCGCTCTTAGCCCAAGCTGGGCTATTCCGTGACCCAGCCGGCTGTGACCATGCAGTCGCCCAACCAACCGGAGGAATCTGGGATGCGCCTGGTCATCCAATTCATGAGAAGCAAAGCCACGTGTGCGCAGACTGCGAAACTTCTCGGACACTCCGGGTTACACCTTTTGTGTGGCCAATCCTGAAGAAAGTGGGGGAGTGATGCTGGAGAAGTTACGGCCCTTTAAATGGGCAATTATCGCGCTTTGCGTTGGGGGAATCTTCGCCCTTCAAAGTAAGAGCTCTGCTTGGGAGGACAGTGTAACGGAACTGATCAACAACTACCTGACAAAAGTTTCGCCAGGCGACAGCACATCTCTTGGGAGCGCAGCTGCTGACTCAATTTATGCGCAGGGCTACCTGACCGGGCAAAGTATTCTCTCCCAATCCGATATCCAACTAGAAAACCAACGGGTTCAAAAAGCATTCGACGCTCTTCCAGATAGCTCATTACTCTTCCTGGACTTGTACCTTCTTGGTGTGGAGCAGGCGATTGCTGATCAAAAGAAACAGCAAGAAGCCAAACCACGCAGGCGTGATCGTGATGATGAAGTCTAAAGCACCTTTACCCGTCTCCCCTCTGGAGGCGGGTCTTTTTATTGACACGAATCATTGCCAGCGTTATAGTATCTTGAATCAAAAAGAACTTTAACATTTGGAGGTAAAACATGCAAAACACAGAAACACGCAAGCCTATTGAGGTGCTGTCAGTTGGCGCGCAAACGAATCGAAACAAACGGGGACTACTCCTGGAGCAACAGCTCGGGGAAATCGAAGCCTCGCTAAAAACCACGCACGACGAAGACAAATTCCGGCAGGAGATTATTGCCGGCTGTGAAGTTGATATTCCGTGTGGGAAAGATGAGCTGAAAGCAGCTGAAAGGAAAAATTCCGTGACCCAAGGTCAACTACAAGCCGAGGCGCGGGAGGTCCAAACTTTTGAAGATAAAGTGAGAAACACTACAGGGTATACCCCCATTGCCGTTATTCCGGCAGAGCTATGGAAGAACTTCTGCATAAAGTGCAATCTCTGGCGCTTTGAACATTTGGACGGGGAATCCAGAACTTACGTCAATGACGAATGGTCAGGCCACATTCATGGAACGCGTGTATTTACTATCGTCCTGTGGGTAATTGCGCTTATCGTTGGCTGTATTGCTCTTTTCAACGATAGCCCAACAGTCACCGGGGTTTGTATTATTGTCGCTGGCGTTGGCATACTAACGTCAATCGTTCTGAAAATCATCTCTCTCAACATGAAGATGACGTCCAGAAGATTTCTTATGGCACTCCAAGATGTTTGGCCCTGGCATATTGACGAAAAGCGGGATAGAGAGCAAAAGCAGTTCAGCTACCAAGTGCAGCTGCCAAAACCACCTATCGGATTTGCGCAGAAACTTATTAAACTCAAACAGTGCGGCTTACAGCCATGCATTGCCGCAACCCCTGAGGCACTGACCATTCATTTTGACAAGCCGAAACGAGAAGCGCGGGAAGTGGACTGGGCTGAACCTGTTCTGTATGTGACCAATGCGCAATCGCAACCGTCGAATAACACAGAGCTGGTTGCAATTCTGGACCAATTCGGCGACTTCCCGGATGAAAAAGAAGCTGTCCGTTTGGCTTGGGAATGCTCAGAACAGTACTACGCAAAATTCTAAGGTACTTTTACCCGCCCCCAATCTGGAGGCGGGTCTTTTTATTGACAGCACTGTAGCGCCAAGGTAAGGTTGGCGGAACGCATTGAAATTGAAAATGCACATTTGCCATACGAGGTTCCCATGGAATGCCCACGCTGTACTGGGGAGAAAAAAGGTGAGTTGAAAGTCCTCCGCAACACTCCTCCCGAGCATCGTTTCTTAGTCTGCGATGTTGCAAGACACTTTTTTAAAATCCCGGTGGAAATACTAATGAGCCTGGAAGGACCGGTTCCCACGGATCTCATTTTCTCACCCCGATCGGTGGATGCTGCACTTGGCCATGTATTCATCTCCAGCGGGGATGAAAACGAGCTACAACAGCTACCCACCATTGAGACCTACCGACAAGTGCTTGGGCTACCACCAAGCGCTCGGAAAGACTAAACAAACACCCCTCGTCACACAACGAGGGGCTTTTTTTCATTTTCATAAAGTCACTGCAAAACCAAAGCCCGGGTCAGGGGACCCGGGCTACCCACGTTGGTCATTTCGAAAAATTATACAAAGGTAACTGAGGCCACGCTGTCCTTCACCTCTTTGAAGCGCATCAGGCGCACACCCTGCGTGTCGCGGCCCAGGACAGAAACTTGCTTCAGCGGCAAACGAATGACCTGACCTTTTTCAGAAATGATGACCACGTCTTCTTGCTCGCGCTTGGCATTCACAATGAAGGCAGAAACAATCTTCCCGGTCTTCTCGGTAATCTTGGCAGTCTTGATGCCGGAACCGCCGCGGCCCTGGATGCGGTACTCCTTCAGGTTCGTGCGCTTGCCGTAGCCTGCGCCCATGATCACTAGGAGCTGCTCGTTGGTGCCGGCTTTGCCTTCGGGAATAATGTCCATGCCCGCAACCATGTCACCGCGCTTTAGGTTCATACCGCGCACGCCACCAGCGGTACGGCCCATGGGGCGGACGGACTTTTCCGCAAAGCGGATGCTCTGGCCATTCACGGAGACCAAGATGATGTCATCCTTGCCACTGCTGGGCTTCACCCACTCCAGCCTATCTTCGGGCTTGAGTTTGACGGCAATGAGCCCAGAGCGACGCACGTCTTTGAAGGCAATAAGTTCGGTTTTCTTAATAGTGCCTTGGCGGGTGAGCATGATGAGGTATTTCTCTTCAGCAATTTCCGCCAGGGAGAGGACTGCGGAGACTTTCTCGTCAGGCCCCAGCTGCAGGAAGTTCACTACGGCTTGGCCTTTGGCCGTACGGGAAGCCTGTGGCACATCGTAGGCCTTCAGCTGGAACACACGGCCGCGGGTGGTGAAGAACAGCAGATCCGCATGGGTCATGGTAGCGAACAGCTGTTCCACGCTGTCTTCTTCCTTCGTGGTCAAACCAATGACGCCTTTGCCACCCCGGCCTTGGGTCTTGAAAGACTCCGGCTCCACCCGCTTGATGTACCCATCGCGGGTAAGCATGATCACCGTGGCTTCGTTGGGAATAAGATCTTCTTGCCGGAACTCACCCACCGGGTTGGGGTTCACCACCGTGCGGCGGTCATCCCCGTACAGTTCCCGAATCTCCGTCACCTCTTTGGAAATGACGCCGCGGATGCGCTTGGGGCTGGCCAGCAAGGCTTCCAGCTCTTTGATGAGCTGCAGCTTCTCTTTCAGCTCTTGCTCAATCTTCAGGCGCTCCAGGTTGGCCAACTGCTGCAAGCGCATTTCCAAAATCGCCACGGCCTGAATCTCACTGAGCTTGAACTGCTTCATGAGGTTCACCCGAGCCTCATCTTTATCTTTGGACTTCTTGATCAAGCGGATGACCGCGTCAATATTGTCCACGGCAATCTTCAAACCTTTGAGAATGTGGACGCGCTCTTTGGTCCGGTCCAAGTCGTACTGCGTGCGGCGACGAATCACCACCACGCGGTGCTTGATGTACTCTTCCAGCACGCCCTTCAGGTGCAGCACGCGCGGCTGAATGCCATCCACCAAGGCCAGCAAATTCACATGGAACGTGGTTTGCAAATCCGTCATGTCGTACAGCCGGTTCAGCACCTTCTTGGGGTAGGCGTCTTTCTTCAGTTCAATAACCACGCGCACGCCGTCTTTGTCTGACTCATCACGCAAATCCCGAATGCCTTCCAGCTTCTTGTCCCGCACCAAGTCGGCAATGTGCTCCAGCAAGCTGGACTTGTTCACCTGGTAGGGAACTTCCGTAACGATAATGTGGTAGCTGCCATTCTTCGCTTCCACAATGTCGGTCTTGGCGCGGATCACAATGGCGCCCTTACCCGTGGTGTAGGCGGCTTCAATTTCTTTCCGGTCAAAAATCGTCCCGCCGGTGGGGAAGTCGGGACCAGTGACGAACTTCATCAGGTCATCCACCGTCGCCTCAGGTTCAGCAATCAGGTGGACAATCGCATCGCAGAGCTCCCGCAGGTTGTGCGGAGGAATGGACGTGGCCATACCCACGGCAATACCCACGGCGCCGTTGAGCAGGAGGTTGGGGAGCGCGGCCGGAAGCACGGTTGGCTCTTGCCGGCTGCCGTCATAATTTGGAATGAAGTCTACAGTGTTCTTCTCAATGTCCCGCAGCATCTCTTGGCTGATCTTCTCCAAGCGCGCTTCGGTGTAGCGCATGGCCGCAGCAGAGTCACCGTCCATGGAACCAAAGTTCCCTTGGCCGTCCACCAATGGATAGCGCATGGCAAAGTCCTGCGCCAAACGCACCATCGAATCGTACACAGCCACGTCACCATGTGGGTGATACTTACCCAGCACTTCACCAACCACGGTGGCCGACTTGCGGTACTTGGCCGCGTGCGTGAGTCCCAGGTCTTTCATGGCGTAGAGAATGCGCCGGTGCACGGGCTTCAGTCCGTCCCGCACGTCCGGCAACGCGCGCGCCACAATGACGGACATGGCGTAATCCAAGTACGACGTTTGCATTTCCTCCACAATTGGCCGGGCACGAAGCTGGCCAGTGTTGAGGCTAAGCGTGGGTTGTACGGGCTTTGAGGCTGGGCTGGACTTAGGCTTAGGCTTAGGAGGCATTGGTATTCGTCTGGCTATTTACATTGGCGGAATTCGTATTTGCAGCAGGGAAAATTGCCTCACGGAGCTGCTGCACCTGCTCTGGGGTGGGGCTGTTTGGATTGATATTTTTAATAGAATCTCGGGGGTCATCCTTCCCAAACTTGAACAGGTTGCGCACCTGCTCCGAGAATTTTCCAAAAGCCGGGCTGGAACCCTTCTGCGATTCCAGCACCGAAGGGAGGGTGACAATCCACAGGAAGACAATGAGACCGGTCACAATACCCACAGACCAGAACACCAGCTTGCGGCGACGCTGCATTTCCTCGGGGCTCAACGGAGCCGCCATGCCGCGCACGCGTGGTGCCTGCTTCCGGCGCTTCGGGTTTGGGGTAATAGCGTCGAGGGAGGGCATACCTTACGCGTCTGGTTTGAGAATGACCACTTGGGTTTCTTCCTGCGGTAAATCTTTTTTCACAATTTTCAGCTTATCCGTTGGTTCGCTCTTCACGCCCATGACTTTAATAAATGCGTCCACGCCGGCAATGGGGAAGCGCTTCTTGTCCATGCCGTGCACCAGGTAGTGCATGGGAATGACAATCCGGGGTTCCAGCTGGGTGATGATATCCGAGGCCGCCTTGGCGTCAATGGTGTAGAACCCGCCCACGGGGATGAAGAGAATGTCCACACCGTTGAGCTGTTCAAACTGCTCGTCTGTGAGTTTGGGTTGGCCAAGATCACCCAGGTGCGCCAACTTCAAATCATCTGCTTCCAGCCGGTACATGGTAATGCCCCCGCGCTCCGTGCCCTGCGTGGCATCGTGGAAACCCGCCACACCTTGGGCAAACACCCCACGCACTTCATACTCGCCTGGACCCTTGGCCACAAAGGGCGAGCCACTGACGCCTTGCAGGTAATTGTGGTCAGCATGGTCGTGGGTGATGAGTACAAAATCTGGCGTGACTTTGGGCAATTTCAAGCCCACCCCAGGCTCGTAGGGGTCAATGAGGACAATGGCGTTTGCGGTTTGGATTTTGAAGCAGGAGTGACCAAGCCAAGTGATGATCATGGGGATTTTTTCGGTTCAAGGAAGGACGAGAAAAACGCTCGCCGTCCTCTGCAGCGTAGCAAGGAAACGCTCTGGAATCAAGGGCATTTTTCAGGCAGCGAGCGGCAAATTCGTATCCACATCATCCGTGTTCGGCAGGTCATCCTCAGCCTTGACATTCCCCGCCTTTGCCGCTGCTTCTGCTTGCACCAACGCTTGGAAATTATCTTCAGCAACCGGTTTCCCGGGGTCAGCAGAGGCTTTTGCCTGCGTCACGCCAAAGACTGGCACCACCGTGGCTTTCTCCTGCTGTTGGTGACCCAACTGTGAAGCCATACCTCCACCCAGTTGCACTGGCCGAGGCGCGCCCGTTGTCGTATTTCCTGGAACGGCTTTTGTGGAACCTGGATTCACTGTACCAGCAGTTTTCGTATCACCAAAGACGGAGCTCTGTGCTTTGGCAGCATTCGCCGAACCAACCACATCTTTGGGAACCACGGAGGTAAGTTTGTCTCGTTCTTCTGCGCTGTGGCGTATGTTCAAATTCTTGATTGCCGCTTGCCGGCGTTCCAGGCGCTGCTTCTCTTCTAGGGACGGTCCCGTAGTCTGCGTTTCTTTCGCCTGCTCTTCTCGTAAGTACTCCAAGCCATGTTCGCCCAGCATTTTGGGATCAAAATTCTGAATGGCGTGATCCCCCTGGTGCAACTTGGCGTGCACCATTTCTTTGGCGAACCCAGAAACTTTATATTGAGGATGCTCCTGAATATGCTTCAAGAACGAGCCCAGAAACTTCTTGGCTTGGTGGGTGGTAACCGTTTTTTGAAAACGCACCTTCTCAATATGCTCCACATCCGCATGTTCCATCAATTTTTTGAACTTCATGGCCGAAATTGGCTTGTCCCCGTACTTACTGGTGATAGGCGAAACCAGCCGTTGCGCATTGCGGAGGAGGAGATCGGTTTTGATTCCAGAGATCTTTGCCATGTCCATACTATACCAAAAAAATACACTTCTGTCAATTCTTGCAAAGATTTCCAAAGCAGCGTACTCTCAAAAAGCTCATTCCTATTCCTTACGCATCCGCAATCGTGGCGCTAGCGTGCGCTGCGAGCCCGTCCAGCAAGCTTTGCTGGAGCGTGGTTAAGCATTTTTTTTGTTCTCTATGACCGATCAACATACGTCAGCCGCGTTTGCCTCGCTCCTGGAATCCCCAAACCAGCCCACCCTGCCCAAAGTAGGGGATGTGGTGGAAGGGACGGTTATTGCGCTATCCAAATCTGAAGTCCACCTGGACATTGACGGGATTACCACCGGGATTATCCGGGGGAAAGAGTTGGTGGATGAATCTGGTGAAACCGCAACCTTAAAAGTTGGGGATCGTGCCCAAGCAACGGTGTTAGACATGGAAAATGAGAATGGAGAAATGGAACTCTCCTTCCGCTTGGCCGGGCATGAGAAAGCCTGGGGCGAATTGGATGCCATCCTCAGTGAGCGCAAACCCGTGGATGTGGTGGTGGTTGCTGCCAACAAAGGTGGACTCATGGTGAAACTTGGCCGCATTGACGGCTTCTTGCCCGTGTCCCAGCTCACGCCCGAACACTACCCCCGCGTGGAAGGCGGCGACAAATCCCGCATTTTGGAACTCCTGAATAAATTCATTGGCCAATCTTTTGCCGTGAAGGTCTTGGATATTGATGAAGAAGCCAGCAAGCTCATTGTCTCGGAAAAAGCTGCCTGGGAAGAGCAGCGCGTGGAAACGCTGAAGCAATTCCAGCTGAACCAAATTGTGGAAGGGAAAATTACCGGCGTGGTGGACTTCGGCGTCTTCGTGGGTTTTGGTGACGGACTGGAAGGCTTGGTGCACATTTCCGAACTCGCCTGGCAGCGTATTGATAATCCCAAAGGCGTCTTCCACATTGGCGACGATGCCAAGGCAATGATTATTGGCATTGATGGTGCAAAGATTTCCCTCTCCTTCAAACGTTTGCAGGATGACCCGTGGGCCCAAGCCGCCGAGCGCTACAAAGTTGGCGACACGGTGAAAGGGAAGGTTGCCCGCTTGAACACCTTTGGCGCCTTCGTGGAACTGGATGACATTGTCCACGGCCTCTGCCACATTTCTGAACTCTCACATGACCGGGTGAAGGATCCCGGTGAAATTGTCCGCCCAGGCGACGTAAAAGAATTCAAAGTGATTTCCTTTGATCCCACCCAGCACCGCTTGGGGTTGTCCATGAAGGCTCTGCTACCAGAACCAGAAGGAAAGAAAGCGGATGAAGAAAAAACAGACGACACCGAAGACAAGTCTGAGACCGAAAAAACAGCAGCGCCAGCCGAAGCAGTGACTGAAGAAAAAGCAGAGTAGGGAAAGTTTACCTACCCCGGCTGATTTACCATACTGACGCAACCTTTCTATGAAAAACCTTAGCAAAAATATCCTCATTTTCGTGGTCGCCCTGCTGGTCATCTCCTCTGTCTTCTCGTTTGTGGGAGGTGAGAGCAGCAAACCCAAGTCCATGCCCTTGAATGAACTGGTAGTGGCCATCCAAAAAGATGAGGTGAAGCAAGTGCAGGTGGATGGGGAGAAACTGAACATCACCCTGAAGTCTGACGAGAAGCGCACGGCCTACAAAGAGCCGGCGGATTCCTTCACCACGGCGTTGAAAAACTACAACGTGGCACCGGAGAAAATTGCCGCCATTGATTTGCAGGTGAAGCAACCATCCAGCGGCTCGGTGTGGCTGGGCGCCATTCTGCCAATCCTCCTGCCCTTAGCATTGTTCATCTTTTTCTTCTGGTTCATGATGCGCCAAGCGCAGAACGTGAACAACCGCGCTATGTCCTTTGGCCAAACTGGGCCCAAGGAGCAGCCAGACCAGCAGAAGAAGCGGGTCCCCACCACGTTTGCCGACGTGGCTGGCGCGCAAGAAGCCAAGACCGAACTCATGGAAGTTGTGGAATTTTTAAAGTTCCCCAAGAAGTTCACCGCGCTGGGTGCAAAAATTCCCCGTGGCGTGCTGCTCGTTGGCAGCCCGGGCACCGGCAAAACCTTGCTGGCCAAAGCCGTGGCAGGTGAAGCGGGTGTGCCTTTCTTCCACATTTCTGGTTCCGAATTTGTGGAAATGTTTGTGGGCGTCGGCGCCTCCCGCGTGCGGGATCTGTTCCGCCGCGCCAAGAAAGCTGCCCCGTGCATTATCTTCGTGGATGAAATTGACGCCGTGGCACGCCAGCGCGGTTCGGGCTTAGGCGGCAGCCATGATGAACGCGAGCAAACCCTCAACCAAATTCTGGTGGAAATGGACGGCTTTGATACGGAGACGAATGTCATTGTCATTGCTGCCACCAACCGGCCTGACGTGCTGGACCCCGCCTTGCTCCGCCCTGGCCGCTTTGACCGGCGCGTGATTCTGGACCTGCCTGACCTGAAGAGCCGGGAAGCCATTCTGAAAGTCCACAGCCGCAAGAAGCCATTGGCGCCTGACGTGAACCTGCAAAAAGTTGCGCAGCGGACACCGGGCTTTTCCGGGGCTGATCTGGCAAACTTGCTAAACGAAGCTGCGATCCTGGCTGCCCGCCGAAATTTGAAGCAGGTTGGGCAGAATGAGTGCCTGGAGTCTATTGAGAAAGTCATGCTGGGGCCGGAGCGCAAGAGCCACGTGCTGAGCGAGCAGGAGAAGAAGATCACCGCCGTACACGAAGCCGGGCATGCGCTGGTGTCTGCCAGCTTGCCGAATGCTGACCCGGTGCACAAAGTGTCGATCATTTCCCGTGGCCAGGCTGCTGGGTACACGCTGAAGCTACCAGAGTTTGAGAAGAAGCTGCACAGCAAAGCCGAGTTCATTGATGACCTGGCCGTCATGCTCGCCGGACAGGTGGCGGAGCAGGAAGTCTTTGGCGACATTACCACGGGTGCCCGGAACGACCTGCAGCAAGCCACGCGCTTAGCACGGAAGCTTGTGACAGAGTTTGGCATGAGCGAGCTGGGCAGCCGCACCTACGGCAACAAGGAGGAAATGATCTTCCTGGGTCGGGAAATTACCGAACAGCGTGACTACTCCGAAAAAGTTGCGGAAAACATTGATGCTGCTGTGGATAAATTCCTGAAGCATGGTCACGAGACTGCCAAAAAAATTGTCCAGAAGTCCCGCCCAGCTTTAGATGCGATTGTGGCGAAACTTTTGGAAAAGGAAACCTTGGAGCAAGAAGAGTTTGCCGCACTAGTCAAGCCATTCCTGAAACCAGTACCAACTCCAGTGACTGTCTAAGATATTGTACAATTCGAAGTACAAGGCCCCGCTCTACCCGAGTGGGGTTTTTGGTTTCGGAGGAACGGAGGACGAAAATGTAAAACCAAACCCCAGCGCGGTGCCGCTGTGCCCGCGCGCCCTCCGGGAAAAAACTTTGTGTCAATGGGCCAACTCTGTTTACACCTGATTCGTGACCAACGATCTTCGCACCCTAGAGAGGGTGCTCTAGGGAAAAATTTTTTACACCGTCCCACCCTAACCCTCCATCCATACTGCTATCCATACCCTTACCTTCCACCCCAGCAAATGCTATACTTTTACCCATGGAGGAAAAACCCATCCAAAAAACCATCTACCTGCAGACTATCCGCGAGGCGTGGCGCATTGCCCGCCGCCACAAGTTCCTGTGGTTCTTTGGGTTTTTCGCTGTCCTCATGAACTCTGCCCTGGTCAGTGGTATTGACTCCTTCCTTACCAACCTTTCAATTATTCAGAATCAGGGTGAGAACCTGGCGCAGGCAAAAATCTTCTACCAATCAGAAACCCTGTCATTCATTCTGAATAACGTATCGCAGTTCTGGAAAACCGTGTCCGTTGCCAACATTCTCACACTACTCATCGTCATTGGCATTTTCGCTTTCTTCATTTGGATGTCTGTCCTCTCCCAGGGTGCACTCATCACCGCTACGGAAAAACTCCGCCGCGGAAAAATTGTGCAGCCAGAGGAGAGTTTTCGTGATGGCGCCCGAACCTTCTGGCCCATTTTCTGGTTGAACATTCTGCAGCGTGTGGTGACCACTGGTGCTGCTATGCTCATTGCCGTGCCCTTAGTCTCACTGTACCTCAGTAACGGTCAAGAAATCTGGGCAACCACCCTGGGGATCATTACCTTCATTATCCTCGTACCGTTTGCGGTGGTGGTGGGCTTCTTACTGCAGTTTGCCTCGGCGTACGTGGCGTTGCGTGGCCGCACGGTTCGCCAAGCAATCAAAGATGCCTGGCACCTCTTCCGCCAGCACTGGCTTGCGAGTGTGGAGATGGCCATCATCCTCTTCCTCATCTTCACGGTTATTGTCGTTGCCTTTTCAACGCTGTTCTTCCCGCCAATCGTCAACCTGTTCATCTCTGACAGTGCCGGATTCCTCAGCGGCCTTGGAAACTACATTAATGCGTCGCTGGTGATCACGCTCATCATCCTCTTCCTGTTCGCGGGCATCTTCTGGTCCTTCCAGTATGTTGCCACCACGCTCTTCTTCCTTAAGCTAGAAGAGGGTGGCGTCATGTCGAAACTCGTCCGCTGGTTTGGCCACTGGGGACACGTGGGACAGAAACCCAAGCTAGTCACAAGAAAAGTCTAGGGGAGGGCAACCGACGCAAAAGTCCAACCATGAATCACCATGGCTGCATTGTTGCAGACTGGAAAACATGCTGTAGCGAGTATACTGTGTTGTTGTTCACGTGATGAGACGCAGTCCCGCAACTGAATGAGCACCTTGTCTCTATTTTCTTTCGGGGTCCCCATGAAGCAGGCACGGACCGACCGAAGGGAGGGAGTACGGCTTCATAGGGTAAAGCGAGGCTTTGCCCTATGGTTGGAGCGAGTCACGCAGCAGCGGGACGCGCGGAGACCGCAGGGCAAAACGAGCTGGTGGGCGCGCTAGGACTCGAACCTAGGACCAGGTGTGTACCTGCCCGCCGTACGGATCTGTACTCCAAAACTGTTGGTGCGCGCCCCTGGACTCGAACCAGGAACCGGTCGTGTATAAGACGACTGCTCTAACCAGTTGAGCTAGGCGCGCTTCAACAATCAAGGAATATAAGAATGTGCTACTCTACGCCGTACTCCGGGAGGCGGGTAAGACACCCGCTCTACCAACTGAGCTACGCGCCCATGCCCACTCCCCATACTACGAGTATTCCTGAACTGTGCAAATACCCCCATGGGGTATACTGGGATTATGCAGGTTCCATCATCACACCCCATCCTTGGGAAACGCTTGCTCATCATCACTGCCCACCCAGATGATGAGAGTTACGTTATGGCCGGAACCTTAGCAGCGAATGCAAAGGCGGGTGGACAGAATCTCCTGGTCTGCGGCACGAAAGGGGAGCAGGGCGTCTCACACGTCCGCCTACCCATGACCAGCCACGAGCTTGCCGCCTGCCGTTGCAAAGAGCTGGAACATGCTGCAAAAATCCTCCGAGTCACGAAGCTGGTCACCTGGAACTTCCCTGATGGCCAGCTCCAGAAGCACGCCGTGGCCTTTGGTAAAAAACTTTTCACCCTGGCAAAAACTTTCCAGCCAGAGGTTGTAGTCAGCTTTGGTCCTTGCGGTATTACTGGCCACCATGACCACGTAGCCGCCGGCGAGGTTGGGCGGAAGTTGGCCAAAAAACTGCAGCTCCCATTTGCCGCTGCCGTTCTGCCCCCACGCGTCCAGCGCAACGCCAAAGCGTTCCTGTACGCCCGCCGAAAATCACCCAACTACGCCCGCACCATCCACTTTCTCCAGCCCAACCTCACTATCCCCATCAACGCTGTAGTGAAACGCCGCGCCGTCTGCTGCCACAAATCGCAAATGGATGGCCGTGCTGCATTTACTGGATTCCCGGCGTATGTGGTCACAGCGCTGCTCGCAAAAGAGTACTTCCGTATATGGTCACCCAAGTAAAAAACCACCCCACCATCCAAAAAATCCTCCAAGCGCTACCCACAACAGCAGAACTTTTTGTCGTGGGTGGATCGGTTCGGGATGCACTCCTCAACCGGCCCACGACTGACCTGGATCTGGTGGTTCGCAACCTGCCAATTGACGAACTTCGTGCTGCGCTTCAGTCCATTGGTACAGTTGATGAGAAAGGTGCGCGCTGGGGCGTGCTCACGCTGACCATTGGTGATGAAGCTGTAGACATTGCGCTGCCTCGGAGTGAACAAACAGATGCAAACGGCGCGTACCACGACACCCAGGCTGTGCCGGACCCTGAGCTGCCAATGGAAACTGACTTGCAGCGCCGGGACTTCACCATCAACGCCATGGCCGTCAATACGCGAACCGGAGAACTGGTTGATCCTTTCCATGGACAAGTGGATACCAACCAGAAAACCCTGCGAACCGTGGGAAACCCAGAAGTACGCTTTGCTGAAGATCACACCCGCATCCTCCGCTGCCTGCGTTTTGCCACCCAACTGGGATTTGCCATAGAACCCATTACGTGGGAAGGTCTCCGTACGGTCGTCCGCCAGGCGGGCCAGCTTCGTATCCCTAAGCGTATTTGGGAACAGGAGTTTGCCAAAGCCCAGGATGACCTGCCAACCCTCCACGAATGGCTCCGCAAAGCCGGAATCGAACCTGTTCATGCTTTCACCCAGCACCACTATGACAAAAAATGAGAGCAAAGAAGTGGTGCTGGGTGAACCACACATTATTTCTGAAACCCCTGACTACCTTATCCTAGATAAACCCAGTGGTTTGCTGGTGCATGCTGCGCCGCAACATCCAGAAGCAGACACCTTGGTTGATTGGCTACAAACCAAGTACCCGGAAATCCAAGGGGTGGGTGAAGACCCCGAACGCCCGGGCATTGTGCACCGTCTGGACCGGGATGTCTCTGGCGTCATGGTCGTGGCGCGCACGCAAATGATGTTCGACCATTTGAAGAAGCAATTCCAGAATCACGAGGTGGAAAAAAAATACCTGGCACTGGTCCATGGCGTGCCTGGCAAACCAGATGGAACCATTTCCTTCCCCCTGGGTCGTTCGCGCCGTAACGCTGGCCGCATGGCCTCCCAACCCAAACCCACCGACCACACCCGAGACGCCGTGACGCACTACGCGGTGAAGGAGCAATTCACCCACCTGTCACTCTTGGAAGTAACCATTGAGACTGGCCGCACCAACCAAATCCGCGCCCACCTGCTGGCTTTTGGTCTGCCAATTGTCGGCGACACCGTGTACGCCAGCCGCTGGGTAAAGCAAAAAGTTGCCTTTGACCGACCTTTCTTGCACAGTTGGAAACTGGGGTTTGCCGACCTGTCGGACGTCCGACATGCCTTTGAAGCGCCGCTCCCGCCAGTACTGCAGGACCTCCTGACGAATTTACAAAAAAGGCCTCAGTAAAACTGAGGCCGGTGGTTGTACTAGGGGGTTGCGAGCTCATCGCCCGTTCGGAGGTAGGCAAAGATACTCGCGATTTCTGTCCTTTCCCCACCATCAGGGGTGAAGAGCCGGGGTGAGGAAGCGTCGGTCCCGTGAAAGTTACTAATGTCCCGAATAACAACTCGAGGCGAGGGACACGCTTCTGCAGCAGCTTGTAACGCTGCCGCATTATTGTCGTGGCTATCAATCCAAAGAACTGCGTATCGCATTTTTCTCCTTTCTCCTACCGAAATGCGTCTAACAGGTAATCATTGATTGCCCGAAACAATCCGCGTCTGCCGGTGTCAACGTACATGGAATCTCCTACCAGCTTGAGCCCTGATGGAAGGGAAGATTCCCTAGGTACAATTTTGGCCCCAACCGTGGATTCGACCGATGAATCCTTAGCCTGGAAAGGTTCATTCTTTTGCATGTATCCTCCTCATTTGCCTGTATAGTACCAAGAGGTATGAATTCGGCAACGGGTGCCGTACGATGCCTTCAATGTCTAGCCCTTGACGAACCCTGCCACAATCCGTACACTGCTACAGCATATGGATATCATCCGCGAAACCGCTAAAGCCAAACAACGCACAGACCTGCCTGTCCTGAAACCAGGTATGGTGGTGAAAGTGCACCAAAAGATTAAGGAAGGCGACAAAGAGCGCATCCAGGTCTTCGAGGGTACTATTTTGGACGTTCGCCATGGCCAGGGTTTGCATGGCACCTTTACGGTCCGCAAGGTTTCCGAGGGGATTGGCGTGGAACGCATTTTCCCTGTCCACGCGCCCACGATTGCGAAGATTGATGTGGTGAAGCAATTCCGGGTACGCCGCGCAACGCTGTCTCACCTCCGCAAGGGGTACCGGAAGCGTTTGAAGGAAGTGCGGAAAGACACAACCAAGCAAAAGGCAAAAGCCTAGGCGGACGTGGTGCAATTGGTAGACACGCTACCTTGAGGTGGTAGTGCCCGCAAGGGCTTGGAGGTTCGAGTCCTCTCGTCCGCACCACTCGACGCGTCCCTCGCTGATGCTCGGGTTTTGTTCGTGGTCTGAGACCAGCTCGTTTCGCGCTCACAGTTCCGCGTGAGCCGTTTTTTACGTCTCCCGCTACTCCGTCACTCGAAGCCTCGCTTTATCCAAAAGCCCCAGGATTTGACAAAATCCTCTATATTTGGTTAGATTGCCAGTCAAACACAAATAACCACATTGCATAGGAATGTAATGTGAAGAATGCATTTTTCACAATTCAAACACAAGGAGAGCAGCAATGCCACTACCCGCGGATGTAAAGCAAATCCCGTTGCAACCCGGTCAATTCGCATGGTGCCGAGATGAGAAATCTGGCGGCTTGCGGATGTACGTCGGTCCATGTCGGCTTACGCCAACTGATGACGACGTATTTTTGAGACAGGATCCAGAGAACCCCAGCCGGCTTATTGTCGCCGCGAGTCTCGCTGAAGCGGTGCAGGACTTCGTAACCATCAGGCCTGGTGTGTATGCAGTCGTCCACAACCCCGTAAAGGCGTTGAAAGAAAACTACCCGAATGGGCAGTTCACCGCTGACAAAAACAGTCTCGAGGCGCTGAACTACGGCAAGACAAAAGTCCTGACTGAGGGATACTTCCCAATATGGCCTGGGCAGCGAATTGAAATTCGGCCGATGCACGAGCTGCAATCGAACGAATACCTCATTGCCCGTGTCATCGATGAACACAGTGTTGATGAGCAAGCACCATTCTTCTCGCTCACACAAGAGTGTGCGACCATTACGGCCGCAGTAGCCGATGCAACAGCCTTGGCTGCACCTCTTGTTCAGAGTGGAGAAGAAGGGAAGAAGGTGGAGCCCAGCGATGGAACCACTGAACACGTGGAAGGAGAAGACAAGCCCCCGGTTGGTGATGCAAACAATCAACCGAAGGCAAATGAAACAGCGAAGCCAGTTCCAGCGGTACGCTTAAGAACTGGCCAGCAGATTGTCATCCCGGGTTCCAAAACGCCGATCTACATTCCGCCAACCGGCATAGAAGTTGTCCCGGATACATCCATTGATGATTCCGGCCGACCCGTGACGCCAAATATGGCGCGTCAACTCCTGGAAAAGTTCGAACGTCAAAGCGCTGATGCTGCTGCGACGAAAGGATCATCGGCTCAACGCGGAGGACCATCCTACGCCACAACCGGGATTGAACCGGCAGTAATTATCGGCAGACTCCAAAAAAAAGTGCAAGCCGGCGAACTAGACGTCCTCGGCTTGAAAGCAATGCTGCCAACCGACCAAGCGTCGATGTTTCTAAAGAACGTCCAGAGAGCAAGAGAAAGCTCCTACACTGACCAGAATGCCATCAAGTACGCTCTTGAGCAGCTGCCGACACCTACACTCACCAGAATGGTGGAATCGGCAAAACTATTTGAGGAACCTGACCTCAACCTGCAGGAAGGAACTATCAGTGGTGTTGCCGTTGACGATCTGAAGTTGATCGCTGAAGGTCCGCGTTTGGTACGCCAAGCCGTGGTCCTGGGCCCAACTGAATACTGCGTCCTCTTGGACGTCGATGGACGACCGCAAATCCACAAAGGACCGGGCCGCGTATTCCCTGGACCGTACGATCGATTCCAGACCAAGGGCTCACGCAACCGGGTGTACGATGCGTACCATTTGCGCAGCGATCGTGGCTTACTCGTCCGCATCATCGCGGAGCGAATCTCCAAAGATGATCTGACCAAGGAACTCCCCCAGGGCTTGCCCGGCAACGTGCTGGACAAAGTCACGTTCTTGAAGGGTGACGAGGTCTTCATCGCGGGTTTTGATGCATATTTAGTACCATCGAACTCATTCGAGGTCATTGACCCTGAATCGCGCATTCCCCACATTGGGAATGACCACGCGAAGGTATACGTCCAAGCCATTGGTGTCGACCAGAAAAGTGGCGTCTACGTGATGAATGTCGAGACTGGGCAGATTGAACTGGTCAAAGGGGAAAAAAAGCTCCTCCTTGATCCGCGCAAGCACAAGCACGTCCACCGTAGCGTTCCGGGCCGGGCCTGGAACCTGATGATTGGCCGCGCTGAGCCACACAAAATGGTGTCTGACACGGAAATCGTCAAAACGCCGTGGGCACTCTCCATTATTATTCCCAATAATGAAGCAGTGCTGGTCACCAGCAAAGAAGGCCGTCGGGTGGTTATTGGACCGTGTACGGAGCTCCTCGGCTACGAAGAGTGGCTTGAGAAGCTCACGCTGAGCGCTGGCCGGCCGAAGTCCGAAGTAAGGAAGGTAGAAACCTGCTTCCTTCGGGTCAGCGGCAATCGGGTTACAGATCGCATCGATTTGGAAACCTCTGACTTCGTTACCATCAAGGTGGATGTCAGCTACGGTGTGACATTCAGAGGTGAAACCAGGGAGGAGCAGTACAAGTGGTTCGACCACCGCAACTACGTCCGCTTGCTCTACACCCACTTGCGAAGTCGCCTTCGGGCTGCCGCACGTGCCAAGTCGCTCATGGAGTTGCAGCCGATCATTCCGGATTTTGTGCGTGATGTCGTTCTCGGTTCGAAAAAAGAAGGAGAGCACCGCACAGGATTGAAGTTGGCGAACAACATGCTCGTTGATGAAGTTGAGGTTCTGGAAATCGCTATACCCGACGACGATGTCGCCGGCGTGATGGAAAAATCTCAGCGCGAAACAGTCATCCGACAGATTAGTGATGCAAACCTGAAAGCAACACTCGAGTCGAACAAGCTACGTAATACCGTGGCTGATGAACAGGTGGAGCTCGACGAAGCAGCGCTCATCCGAAAATCAGAACTTGGCTTGAAACAGAACGAAGTTGACCACAACATCGCGAAAGACAAGGCTGAGAAAATGCACGAGGTTGCTCTACTCGCGAGAAATAACGAGGATGCGGTGCTTGACCAAAAAGCGGACAAGCAACGCGAGCGCGACAAGAAGGCTGCGGATCAAAAACGCGATCAATTGAAGAGCGACGAGGAATTGCAAGAGGAAATCGTGGAAGGCAAGAATGCCTTGCGCGTGAAGCTTGAGCAAGAACTTGCCAGCATTCAAAAAGATCTCGTTGGTGCAGGTGCTGATGCCGTGGCGAAGCAGTTTGGTGCAATTCAGACCGGACTCATTGAAGCCCTTGAGGGTCTCGGCGACAAGCAGGTACTAGCTGCGCTCGCAGAACACCTGCCGGAAGCTGGGGGCGCTCTGGGATTTCTGCTTGGCCAAGGTGGCCTAGAGTCAATCAAATCGATGATTGCTGGCACGCCGCTTGCTCAGGTAATTGAGAAGTTGGGTGCGGGCAAGCCTCGGTCGCAGCCAGACCAGCCCAATGCTACTGGCTCTATCCAGTAAGCAACTATCGGCAATACGTCATTCGCACATTTCGGGTTACCTGCAAAGGTAACCCGTTTTTTATTTTGAAAAATATTTTAATACAGCACTGTAATTCCTCTGTGACTTGTTTTTTTCGCACGCTTCGCTATACTGCACTCTCCGCAAAAAAATCTAACCTAAGAAAAATCATGATCACTGTGCGCCGACCTACCCCGAATGACGGAGACGCTATTGCTCGCCTTTTCATGGCAAAGTATCGCTTCAGTTCCTTGGAAGAAGCCAAAGATGCTTTTGAGGGCGAATGCCGGCACCAGCACATGCGCATTGCTCTGGATGATGAGCGGGTTATTGGCATTATCTCCTGGCGACCCCAAGGCGCGGCACACCACGGCGTGGCAGAAGTGACCCGCTTGGCCGTGCTACGGAATTACCCTGACCCCGTGGGCATAAAGGAGCAGCTCTTTGACGCTGCCCTCGCCGAAGCAGACTGGTATTTCCACCAGCGCAACAGCAGATTACACAAAGTCTTCTCCCTCATCCACGCAGACAACCAGCACCTGAAGCACTTCTTTGCTACCAAGGGCATGGAGCAGGAGGCGGTACTTCGGAATCACTTCCGCTTTGGCATGGATGAGCTAGTGTACTCGATGTTCGTAGCGTAAAAAAAGACCACACGAGTGTGTGGTCAGTAATACATTATGCATCTTTTGGCCATGAGACAATCCAAAGGTTGTCTTGATTTTCAAAAGAACTGTGTACGGTCGCCCCTAAATTTTTATACCAAGCCAAAATTGGTAGCTGCGATACAACTCCCCACACTTGCCCTTGCTCTTTGCGAATGGAGCGAAGGACGCGACGCATCAACACATTCCCATGTCCACTTTGACGATGAACGTCCCTAATTTGCAGACAAGAAATGTACTGATAGCCTTGCTCATTCAATGCAGCAGCGATTTGGCGGTTCTTGGGGTCTTGGAATACTTCGGGTGATCGTGGAAAATGCAAGATGCTACCAACAAACGTTCGCGATCGATCAGGAGTCAAAAGCTGCAGAGGGACAATTTCTTCATCGTGCCGACATAGTCTTTGCAAAAGTTGGTCACGAAAATGCTCGCGGTTTGTAGCATATTGTAAGCCCTGTAATGGCTGCAGCCAAGGAATTTCGTGCCCGAACTCTGCCATGAGGGCGAAAAACTGAATGACAAAAGCACGGCTACGAAGTGATTGTGCGCTGAGGATCATGTTCCCTCTCTCTATCTATAGGATTTCACTTTTCAATGTTCAGGGCTGCCTATCTTAAACTGCAATCAGTATTTTGTCAATCTTCGCAGCGAGAATAAAGTCATTCTCATGCAAGCCGCCAATAGCATGCGTCCACAAGGTGAAGTGGACCTTATTATAGTGCACGGAAAAGTCTGGGTGGTGACCTTCGGCTTCTGCCACCTCTTCCACTTTCCGCAAGAAGGCCATTGCCTCTCGGAAGTCTTTAAACTTCACTTCCCGTTGGAGTGTAGCCACATGTTGTCCGTCTTCCGTTGATAAAACCACTTTCCACTCTGGCACCTGCGGAAGTAACTTCTGCACTTCGACATCCGTCAGCGTGGGTACGCCGCCTTCACACGGAACGCACTTTTTGGTTGTTAGGGTATTTTCCATATGCGTCAGCGTAGCCTGGTAGAGGCGGATGAGCAAGGCTTGCTCCACCCAAGCTGAAACGGTATGGTAAGGGCACTATGCGCCACATTCCTGCATCACAAACTCCTTGGCAGCACAAACCCGGCTACAGTAAGCGCATCTACGCCACGCCGGAAGATTTGCAGCAACCGGGCTTACTGGTTCAAGAGCTCCGCATTGCGCCTGGGCAGGTTGCGGAAAACCACTACCACAAACAGCAGACGGAAATCTTCTACTTCCTGAACACCGCGGGGGAATTTAGCGTCAATGGAAAAGTCATCCCACTCCAGGTGGGCGACGTGCTCATTGTTGAACCAAATGATGTGCACGAAGTTCGAAATTTGAGCAAAGAAGACTTTTGCTACGTGGCCTTTAAGTTCAATTTTGTGGAGAATGATTACTTTGAGAACGAAAAAACAGCAACATAGATTCACTCTCACCGCAACCTTCAATGCTTCACCAGCTGAAGTTTTTGACGCACTTACGGATAGTAGGAAACTTGCTGCCTGGAGCGGTGAGGGAATTGTCCAACCAAAAGTCGGCGGGCGCTTTGCCATGTTTGACGGCTGGGTGAGCGGCAAAGTTTTGGCCTACAAGCCCGGCAAAGAACTTGGGTACACGTGGAAAACAACTGAGTGGGCTGAGGCGTGGGAACCGTCCGAAGTGCGCTACACTTTTGCGAAGACCAAAACCGGCACCAAAGTGACACTCACGCATGCGAACCTGCCAAACGCCAAAGAAGCCCGAGAGCACAAGGTCGGGTGGTCGGAGCACGTGTTTGAACCTTTGGCGGAATATTTTGTAAACCAATGACCATCTACTTCGCGGGTTCCATCCGCGGCGGCTTGCCAGATCGGGAACACTACCAAAGACTCATTTCATATCTGCGACAATTTGGCCAGGTGCTGACGGAGCATGTGGGTGATTTGGAACGTTCCACCAAACGCGAGGACACCCAAACCATCCAAGAAATTTACACTGAAGACCTACGCTGGCTTGAACAGTCTGACGTGGTTGTGGCAGAAGTGACCACGCCCAGCCTGGGTGTGGGGTATGAACTGGCGACTGCGGAGCGCTTGCAGAAGCCTACGTTGTGTTTGTACCGCCCCGGCCCAGACCGAAGTCTTTCGCTTATGGTACGGGGCAATCCATATTTCACCGTAGGTGAATATCAAACGCTGTCTGAAGCAGAAAACTACATCCAGAACTTCCTCTTGGCAAAAAGGTAGAAATGGCATAAGGTCAAGAAAAGAAAAATCAATTGGAAGGAGTATATGTGAATATCGTCATTTGTGGGTCTTTGAAATTCTACAATTTTATGCAGGCTATTGCCCAAGAACTGCGAAACGCTGGGCATAGCTGCCAGGTGCCAATCCTCGTAGAGGGCGTGAACTACTGGGACGAAAATTCTACGCATCGTGTGCAAGCCAAGAAAGATTTGGATCTCATTCGCGAACATATGCGGAAAATTGAAACGGCGGATGCAATCCTGGTGGTTAATGTACTGAAGGACAGTATCGAAAACTACATTGGCGCCAATACCTTTGGGGAAATGCAGTACGCGTTCTACCTGCAGAAGCCCATTTTCTTGCTCAACCCCATACCTAACCAGCCGTACATCGCGGATGAGTTGGCCAGCATGGACATCGTGGTTCTCAACAATGATCTAACAAGAATCTCTGAAACCCCAAAAGCGCCACACGCAGAACCTCGCCACCCGCAGCCGTTGGTCACTGGCTCTCGACATTGGAAAAGGCGATAAAATTCCCAATGGATCGTTACACAACCGGGTTGCCCCAAGCGCCCGGTTTTGTTGTACACTATTTGTATGACTCCAAAAATCTTCGTGGCCATGAAAGCTTTCATCACCTTCAATGGAAAGGTGCTTATTCTCCGTGAGTCAAAAAAGTATGAGGAGGGTACCAATGCCGCCCGGTATGACATTGTGGGCGGCCGCATTCCACCCGGTGAACGCTTTGATGAAAGCCTGCGCCGAGAAATCCGGGAGGAGACAGGTTTGGAAGTAACCCTTGGCCAACCTTTCCATGTAGATGAGTGGCGGCCAGTGGTCAAAGGTGAACCCTGGCAAGTGGTGGCAACGTTTTTTGTGTGTGAAACGAGCACTGACGCAGTTACTCTGAGCCAAGACCATGATGACGCACAGTGGATTGATCCGAAAGACTTCCAAAAGTACAATCTCATCCCAAACCTCATTCCCGCGTTTGAGGCGTTTCTCAAACGCAACAAATAATTGTATGGCTGATGTGGTACCTACAAATCGACCTCGTGTAGGCGTTGGGGTTATTGTCATGAAAGATGGCAAGGTCCTCTTGCAGAAACGAAAGAGTCTCCACGGTAATGGAACGTGGGCTTTTCCAGGGGGACATTTGGAGTATGGTGAAACCCCGGAAGAATGCGCTTTGCGAGAAGTGGCTGAGGAGTGTGGGGTAGAAATAGCCAATCTCCGCCGCGGGCCATACACCAATGATGTCCACGAAAACGAAGGAAAGCACTACATTACCTTGTACGTCATTGCTGACTGGGTGAGCAAAGAGCCGCAAGTTCTGGAACCTGAGAAGTGCGAGCGCTGGGAATGGTTTGGCTGGGATAAACTACCTGAACCACTGTTCCTGCCCATTACCCATTTGCGGGAGCAGGGGTTTCGTCCTTAACATAGAGGTGCATGCAAAAACTTTCACTTCAAGAACTCACCGCTCTCATTCTGGAGCAAGCAAAGCAGAAAGGCTTTGGCACACAGCCGGACGAGGTGCATGTGGCGGAAAAAATTGCCCTCATCCATGCCGAGGTGAGTGAAGCATACGAAGCGTACCGACACAAAAAACTGGACGGCCCGCACGGTTTTGCTGAAGAGCTGGGTGACGTCATCCAACGTGTCCTGCACTTAGCTGGTGTCTTCAATATTGATATGGAAAAAGCTATTCTGCAAAAATTGCAGAACAACAAAGATCGAGAATGGAAATGGGACGAGATGCATGAGGGGCATGCATGATTATCATTCCGGCGGCCACAGTGGGCCGCCCTTGGGTATTTATCAAGTGCGGGCGGCTCTGCCTGCGCTTTATGCTAGGATATTTTCATGATCACCTTTCGTATCACGAAAACATCCAAGCGGAGCCAGGCACGGCTGGGCGTGCTAAAAACCCCGCACGGCACGGTACAGACACCCGCCTTTGTGGCTGTTGGCACGCAGGGCGTGGTGAAAGCCCTGACCATTGACCAGGTTCGCGCCACGGGCACGCAATTGGCGATTTGCAACACCTTCCACCTTCACTTAAAACCAGGCGAAAAAATTGTAGCCAAGCACGGCGGCTTGCACGCTTTTTCCAAACTCCCAGTGCCGCTCATGACTGACTCCGGCGGCTTTCAAGTTTTTAGTCTGGGCTTCGGCCGAGATTTGGGCGTGGGAAAAGTGAGCAAGTCAAATGGAGCAAAAGTGAATCTTGGCCGCCAACCGCAACGCGTGAAAATCACCGACCGCGGTGTCTGGTTCCAGTCACCCATTGATGGCAAAAAACTTTTTCTGGGTCCCCGCATGTCCATCCGCATCCAGCAAAAACTGGGCGCGGACATTATCCTGGCCTTTGATGAGTGCCCGCCACCCCATGCCAGCCACGCCTACCACGCGGCGTCATTGGAAAAAACGCACGCCTGGGCAAAAGTCTGTCTTAAAGAAAAAACTTCGCGACAAGCATTGTACGGAATTGTGCAGGGTGGACCGTTTAAAGATTTACGCATTTCCAGCGCAAAATTCATTGCGAGCTTACCCTTTGATGGCTTTGCTATAGGCGGGGAGTTTGGCGGCAGCACGAAAACAATGCGGCAAATGCTCAGCTGGGTCAACGCAGAACTCCCTGAGGCGAAACCGCGGCACTTGTTGGGCATTGGTCATATCAAAGACATTCCTGAAGTAATCAAATCCGGCGTGGACACGTTTGACTGCATTGTACCCACGCACTATGCCCGCCATGGCACGGCATTTACCAGCAAAGGAAAACTGGACGTATCCAAGCGAGCGTTGCTGAATGATAAAAAACCACTGGATCCAACCTGCCAGTGTGCTGTCTGCAAAACCTACTCCCGCGCATATCTGTGCCACCTTTTGCGTGCGAAAGAAATTACTGGGCTGACATTGCTCACCCAGCACAATCTCTTCTTCTTCAATACGCTGGTGGCAGAGTACCGACAACTCATTGTGCATGGAAAAATGTAAAGAGCCCCATTTGGAGCTCTTGAAAAAAGATTGCCTGTATTTGTCATTGGTAGATGGAAAACAGATACCAAATACTTGCCCCGAAGATAATGAATCCAACGACAAGCAGCGTTGCTGCAGTGGAAGGAACTTTGGTCGCAAGTTTACTATCCCATTCCAACCAACCGTCTTCTCCGACAAAAAGGCCGCCAATGGTAATCGCGATTGCGCCGACAATCATACCAATGAGGGCAAGTCCCTCCCCAAAACTTATTGGGACGCCGTGATACATATTTTTCCTCACTTTTTGAATGGACGTTTTAAGTATTTAAGTATTATACCGCGCGCATAAACTGTCAATAGCAATGGGATGGCTGTGGTAAAAGAAAAAAAATAAAAAAGCCACGATCTACGTCGTGGCAAATAATAACTACGATTCTTACGGAAAGGCGCGAATCAATAAAATACCAAAACTCACTACTACACAACCCAGACACGTAATGGTAATGAACTTTGACCTGCGAACCTCTGCGCGTAATTGCCTCAACTCTGCATCACTGGCTGAACCTGTACTTGCTTGCAATGAGCTCAAGCAAGCAAACCAGCTAATGAGACCATAGAGCGTGCCGCTAAAACTCAGCACAAACAAAATACCGAACAGACTCATACGTACCTCATGCTTTCAATGTATTTTTCCTTTTCTGTACTATACTCTTACTACCCTGGAAGGGTCAACCGTAATATATCTCGACTCTATGTCCAAAAATTCTAACCAATGTACTTACAAATAAAAAGCTCCCGGAAATCCAGGAGCTATGCTTTTTAGGACACGAGCCGTCCTACTACTGGAACATAGAAAATGAGCGAGAGCGTTGGACCAGCCGCGCACCACAGTCCTTCGCGGATGCTGCGCCAATCCCTGCAACGCATTCCTTGCACAAGCATCTGGATACCACTGAAGCATCCCAGGCCAACCAGAAACAGAATGACGACTGAAACGACTGCAACCGTGCAGTACGTAAGCACTTCAAACACTGTAAACCTCCTTGTTGGTTTCCCACTATTGAACTATGCCTAACACATTTCGTCAAGCCCCAAAGAGCTTTGTACGTATTGTGAAGCAGTACGACTATACACTCCCCAAGGAGCTGATTGCCCAAACCCCAGCGCGGCCACGGGACAGCAGCCGGCTTTTGGTGTACGACCGGAAAACCAAGCATGTACAATTTGACACTTTTCGAAATCTTGGAAAATACCTGCCAAAGAATGCCATGCTCGTTTTCAATGAAACGAAAGTCATTCCCGCCCGGCTGACCCTCACGCGAAAAACCGGAGGCAAAGTTCGCGTGCTCTACGTTGGCACAGCTGGAAAAAATATACGCGTGCTGGCTGATCGGCTGCTGTCCCTGCCCGCCAAGCGAGGTCAGCCGAGCCAGGCGGGTGCTGCCGAACAATTGACCCTGGCGAAACAACTCTCCTTCACGGTGATTCGACATGCGAAAGGTGAGTACATCCTCAAACCGTCGTTTCCAGTTACCAAACTCTTTACGGTTTTGGAAAAATTCGGCAGCACGCCGCTACCGCCGTACCTGAAGCACTCACCGTTAACTGAAGCTCAGCGTAAGAAAGAATACCAAGCAATCTTTGCCAAACGTAGCGGCTCCGTGGCCGCGCCCACGGCGTCATTACACTTTACCAAACGTTTGCTCGCTGATCTGAAGCGACAAGGGATTGGCATGGAATACGTAACGCTCCACGTGAATCTTGGCACCTTTGCCCCGCTGACGCCGGAAAAACTCAAAACCAAAAAACTCCATGCAGAAACTTTTGCCATTTCGCCTACTGTTGCTCAGGCGCTGAACAAAGCAAAGCTGCAAAACCGTCCAATCATTGCCGTGGGCACCACCGTTGCCCGAGCCCTAGAGTCTTCTGTCAGAAATGGCAAACTCAAGGCAGGAAATGACGAAACCCGCCTCTTCATTCAACCAGGCTACAAATGCCAAATGGTGAATGGACTCATAACGAACTTCCACGTTCCGCAGTCTAGCTTGCTCATGCTGGTTGCTAGCCTGACCGGGCGATCAGAACTCATGAGAATCTACCAGCAGGCAATCCGCAAGAAGCTGCGTTTCTTCTCCTTTGGGGACGGAATGTTGGTGAAATAGGAGATTATCAATATTTGACAAAAGTCGATTTTTGTTATACAATATACATACAGTTTCCAGCCAAAATTGGTTATAATTCCTACTAATTAGTAGAAGTTCTTCTGCGTAAAATTTTGGCTAAAGTTAGCTAAAAATACACCAAAATCCCATGCCCCGTTCTAGCTTGTCGGCACGAAACGGCAAAAAAGCAGCGAAAAAAGGCCTGAAAAAGTCAAATTTTTCGCTGAAATTAGCTAAAAAAACCCCTCGAGCTCCTCAGAAACCGAAAAAACCGGTTACTTTGTCAATTCCGCTAAAAACCCGGTCTTTCCACAAGCGTACCAGCAACAATACAACGTTGACATTCGTGGGGTTTTTACAGAAAACACGAGGGTACGCTACAAAAATTGTTTCAAGCATCAGAAATAGCCGACCACAGGTAACCAAGGCGCAAATCTCGATCCAAGAACATCACCGACGCTATACCGTGGCTGCAGTTGTTGTCCTCGGAGCGCTAGGCATGATCTTTGCGGTTCGCAGCATCCTGGCCGTTGCGGAAACGCGAGTTGTCTCTAGCCAAGCGGATTGGGAAGCGGGAGAATTTTGGAACAACACCCTGGACACTGCAACCACCCCAGGGAGTTTGACCATCAAAAGCGGCGGGGTTGGCACCTGGGATGCCAGCACGCCGGGTTTTCCAGAAAACCTCCGCGGGAACTACGGTCTGGCTTCGGAACCAGCTGACATTGGTACGGACCTGACCACTGATGGTAGTTACGTATACATGATTGTTGGTGGTCGGCAACCTGACTTCTTCCGGTACAACCCAGACACGAACACCTGGAAGCAACTTGCTGATGCGCCCACGCCATTCCTCTATAGCAGCGCCATCACCTACTACGACGGCGCGATTTACGCGATCAACGGAAATGACGGACTTTCTACGACAGACGCAACCGGCGCATTCTTCAAGTACGACATCTACACGGACACGTGGTCCACGCTAAGCAACGCGCCAGATGTATGGGGCTCAACTTCTGCACAGGGTGGCGCGGACATTGAAAGCGGGAACAATGGCAAACTCTACGCAGTCCAAGGCGGTGGGCAATCAGGCTTCTTCATTTACGACACGCAGACAAATGCCTGGTCCAGTGGTACATCCGTGCCAGACCCGGTAAACGCAACCACGTCACACCCCCTAATCTTTTCTGACACTGCATTCACCATCGGGAGTGATACCTACTGCACAACGGGGTGTATCTATAGCGTTCTGGGTAGTAACCGTTTCTTTTTCCGTTACGACCTTGCACTTGAGCAGTGGTTTACAAATTTTCAAAATTTTCCTTCGTACACTGGTACTGGCAACATCGCAGCGGGCAGTGCCATGGCATTCGATAACACGAATGACGACATTTACGTCTTCAACGGCGGGAACACGGAATTCGTGAAATACGATGTGAATACGATTTCTGGCTCGGGTGGCACCTGGGATGCGAATGCCGCCGCGACGGAAAATACCCAACGGGCCACCGCAGCAGGCGCATCCATGATCTACCTCAATGGGTACGTGTACGCAACTCTGGGTGGTGTTCCAGAATTTGTTCGGTACGATGTGGGAACGCCAAAGTGGGACGCAATCATCACGCAAGCTGCAACCAGTACTACGGGTGATAATCTCATCGCTTACGTACCAAACGGAGCAGATTGCAGCGACGCGTCCGGTTGCCTATTCGTGGCGCAAGCAAATGCGGCGGCTCCCATTCGCCGGTACCTGATTGGCGCCCGAACCTGGGCAGCCAGTGTGAGTAGCACGCCTGCTGCGCTTTCAACCGGCTCTGCAATGTGTTACGACGGAAGCGGAAACTTATTCATTGTCCGTGGCGGTGGCAGCACCAATACGCAAGTGTATAACTTCCCCATAAACGCAGCACTGGATCAAGCCTTCAGTACGCTTACTGCTCCTGCCGCTGCTGGCGCTGGCGCAGATATTGCCTGCACTGCTGACAATCGCTTCTACCTGCTCCACGGCAATGGCGGTGTCCTCTTCTCCTACTATGACGGCCAGGCTCTTCCTTCACCGACGTTTGCCGCGGAAAATGCCATTAACGCAAATGGTGAGCCGTACCTGAACGTGTCTTACGGCGCTGCGTTGGCAAGCAATCGGACCGACGTGGCCGACGCCACAGATGTGTACGCGCTCATTGGCAATGGCCGCGGCGTCTTGTTGAAATTCAACATTGCCGGCGACACGTGGGACGAGTTAACCAACATGCCGACAGCGCCAGGCACAAACGTTGCCGGGGCACAGTACACCAATACCATGGTGTACGACCGAACAGATAACCTCTACGTCTTCCCTGGGAAGATGAGTAAAGAAGTCTGGCGCTACGACATGAGCGGTAACTCCTGGTCACGTGCTGCGGATGCGCCGGTTCGGCTGGGTCGCTCCCATGGGGTAACGCATGGGAACGCGGCGGGAACCATGTACCTCATGCGCGGTGAAAACTTCAACGGCATTCACAAATTCAATTTTGAAACGGATGCGTACATCCCCGCCGCCACCTGGGTCTCCGCGCCCATGGATCTGCACTACGTCAGCTCCTTCACGTCACTGACCAGCAACGCCACGTTGAATGGTAATACTATAGATTTCTCAACCCGGTCGTCCGACGACGGCGCCAGCTGGAGCGCCTGGGCGAGCGTGAGCGGCACGACCATTGCCTCGGCTGCTAATCGCTACATCCAGGTGAAAGCGCAGCTGAACTCTGCCGCTGGGGATGACGCACCCGTGCTGGATGACTTCACTATCACCTACGAGAAAGACAGCACGGCGCCTGCAAACCCAACAGTGAGCGCTTGGACCTCCAGCGCAAAGACCACAACCTTAGCTACGCCTGCCACGACGTTTGCCACCAACCCATACTTTGAATTCACTCCACCCGCACAGACTGAGTCACCAATTTCTGGTTACTACGTCGCCTGGACTAGCGGCGCAAGCTGCAGCACATTCAATCCTTCTACCAGCGAAGACTACTTTCAAACCGGCACAACCTATACGGTGAACAGTAGCGTGGTCAATGGGACACAGTACTGTTTGCGCGTTGCTACCAAGGATGTGGCTGGAAATGTGAGTAGTGCTGCGAACCTCTTCCTCTACACCTACACGGGTATTAGCCCAGCCGCAACCCGGCAGTGGAGCAGCCAAGCTGACTTCGCCTACACCGGCACCACGGCAACGGATGTGAACACCAATGCAAGCAGCGGCACAGCCTTGCAGCTCTCAGCAGTGAGTAACGGCGCCTGGTCCAGTGAGGCACCGCTCCCAGCTGCAGTCAGCAACGGTGCGGCAATTGTGGGTGATGGAAATGGCAGCCTGTACATTCTCCGTGGAGCTGGGCAGCAAACCTTCTACCACTACAACATCAACACCAAGGTCATCACCGCAAAAACAAACTATGGTGCCGCCGTGAACACGGGTGCGAGCGCGGTGTTCGTCTCCAGCGGAGCAACCGGTTGCGCTGACGCAAGTGGCTGCGTGTTTGCCACCCGTGGCGCGACGACGACGGAGTGGCGACGGTACGACATTACCGCCAATACCTGGACCGCCGCCTCACCTGGCGCTGGGTCACTTACTGTACTTCCACTCACTGCCGCGAATGGCGCATCGCTGGCGTACAATGGGTCGGATACGATTTACTTCCTGGGTGGCAGCACGGCGCCCAGCACCCGATTCTACAGTTACAACTTGGGAACAGGAGTGTGGACGCAACGCTCTGACGTGGACCAAACAGTTGGCCTGGGCGGCGCGTTATCCTACGTTCCAACGAACATCGGCGCCTGCACTGCAGCCGGTGGCTGCGTGTACGCCACCCGTGGAAACAACACGTCCCACTTCTGGAAAGGTACTATCGCCTCCAGTGGAGCTGTCACCTGGTCGTACACCACGAACATCCCAGTATGGACAGGTGACGGCGCGGCTATTCGTCGAGTGGGCTCCTACCTCTACCTTATCCGAGGTACGGCAAGTAATGGTTTCTACCGCTTTGACCTGAGCACCAGCACCTGGACAAGCATGCCAACGTTGCCAACGATCAAAGGTCAAGGGAGCGAACAAGGTTTGGCCTACGATACCGCCACAAACACCTTGTACTCGCTCCGTGGGTACAACGTTGAAGCTACGGTTCTAGCCTTTGACATTACGCGGAACCTTTGGAAAGGCACAGCTATCCCACATGGCTTCTCCACCGCTGGCTTTAGCACAGGCACAATGGCCTATGATACGCAGACTGGATACGTCTACGCTGGTCGGGGCGTTACCTTTAGTGACTGGTGGCAGCTGAATCCAACCACGAATGCCTGGCTCCGCAAAGCAGACGTTCCGCACACACTCTCCACGGGTGCCGATGCGGAGTACGTCAACCACGGTACAGATTCCTACGATGGTGTGTACGTACTGACAGGAAACGAAGCGCAAGGTGACAACGTTGGTTTCTTCTACCGATACAACCCAACGACCGATGTGTGGACCCGTTTAGCAAACACACCGGGTGAACCAACTGCGGGCGCAGACTTGGTGTGGGACGGCACAAACACCATCTACACGGCTCAGGGTGGCACGACGGCGTACTACAAATACGTCATCTCCACAAACACGTGGTCGACGGTGGCCTCCACCATTCCCGTCCTCAACGGGAGCGGTTCATGTGCCGTACGCATCAACGTGAGTGGAACGGACTACATCTACCTTACACGTGCCAATAGTCAGGCAAATATATACCGCTTCAATATTGGTACGGAAACGTGGGATGCCGCTGCAACAGTGGAGAGCGCCCCAGCTGTCCTTGTGGGTGCTGATGCATGCGTGGCAGATGGACAGGGAAACATCCTCGTACCACAAGGTACCACGAACACGAACATGTACGTCTTAGACCCAGACGGCGATTCGAACGGGGTATGGACCACTCGAGCAGTGCCACAGACGTACACCAATGGCCAATTAGTCATGACCACGAACAACGTGATTCTGGGAAACCGCGGCACCAGCACGTCAGCCATTGACCGCTACATTGTAGCTACTGCGAGCACGGGCTACGAAGACTTTGGCCAGTGGACCTCAGAAATTCTGGACTTTGGGGCAGGGCTGTACGGCTTCGGTGGCATTGCGGTGAATGCGGCTGAAGCGACGAACACAACCATGACCGTGGAAACCCGAACGTGCAGCGACGCGGGTTGCGCAGCCAGCGCCACGGATAGTCACTGGGGCTCGTGGACTGCGGTGACAAACACCCATCCAGTGGGAACTGTAAAAACGTCCACGGTGGCGTCCACGCTGGCACGGTACGGCCAAGCGCGCATCACGTTCCGTTCAGATCAAGTAGCAACGCCAACTATCTACGACGTCACCTGGTCATCCTACACCGACGGCACTGACCCCACGAACCCAGTGAGTGCCGGAGCGTACACCGATAATGGGAAGACCGTCAGCATCAACCCAGGTGACTGGACCAATGATGCTACACCCTACTTCGAGTGGACGGGGAGTGACAATGCTGGTGGCATTGGTTTGGAAGGCTTCTACGTCTACTTTGGGACAGACAACAGCTGCACGGATCCGTCTGGTGCGGCGTGCAACGCCAGTAACCTGGCGCACGTCAGTGGCTCACACTACTACGCAGTTGCAGGTGACGGCGTGACCGGTAGCTGGAATGCGGCGTCGCAAAGTTCCACCGCGCTCACCTCCGGCACGTACTACTTGAAAATCATGTCCCGGGATCGCAATGCCAACGTGACCGACGCGGCAGTGACGGGCTTCACCTTCCAAGTAGACGTGGCAAACCCCAGCGCGCCAGGGAGCATTGTGGCTACCCCGGCTGGGTACTCGTCACTGAATAGTTTTGGCTTTACCTGGACTGCGGGGAGCGATACCGGCGGCTCGGGCATCAACCAGTACTGCTACACCACCGAAGGTCCTGGTGCGACCGAAACCTGCGTTAGCGCAGCCACCCTCTCCATTGCAAACATCCAAGCCTACCAAGCGCGAGCCAACGTCTTCAAAGTGCGGAGCCGTGACCTAGCAGGAAACTACTCCTCTGCCTACGCACCAGTGAACTACTACTTCTCTGGGAACACGCCGGCAGCACCGCAGGGCTTGGTGGTGACTCCCACGAGCCAAACGGATAATAATACCTTCTCCTTCTCCTGGGGCTTGCCCAGTAGCTGTCTGGGGCAGACGCCGTGCGATGCGGCGGACATACTCCGGTACTGCTACACCTTGAATGAACTGCCATCAGCAGATACGTGTGGCTACAACACCGCCGGCAGCGCCACCCCCAGCCCAGATGGTGGCTGGACCACCACCACGCAAACCGCGGACCGAAGCCTGGCCGCCTTCTCGGCTGCGACCAAGCAAGGAACGAACACGTTCTACCTGATTGCCGCCGATGCAATTGGAAATATTGACTACACAGCCGTCGCATCAGTGGACTTCACTTTTACCTCCACGGCACCCGGTGCGCCGGGCAGCGTGCAAGCCATTGACTCTTCTGATCGCTCCACCAAACGGTACTCCGTAACCCTCACCTGGGACGAACCCACAGACAAGGGCTCAGGCGTGGAGCAGTACGCCATCTACCGCTGTACCAAAGAGTCAGCAACTGCAACGAATTGTGATGGCCCATCCACAACCGATGAACCACCCACGAATTACAGCCGCATTGCAACCAACAAAACGCTGGGCTACCTGGACCTTGGTTTGGACAGCACCAAAGTGTACGCGTACTTCCTCCGCGCGGTTGGCACTGGCGGCGCACTCTCTGGAAATTCCAGCATCGTAGCCGAGCAGCCCGAAGGTCGGTTCACTAGCCCGCCACCAATTGTGGAGGGGCCAATAGTCGCTCCAGACTCTTTTGCTGCGGTCGTGACCTGGCGCACCGAACGTACTGCCTCGTCCTTCGTTGAGTTTGGAACGACGGTTGACGCGCTCTCCAAAGAGCAGGGCACGGCAACCCAGATTGACGCGCATGAAGTCCGGGTAACGGGCTTGCAACCAAAAACCACATACTTCTTCCGGGTGAAGAGCATTGACATTGATGAGAACATTGCCTACTCCAGCATTGGCCAATTCACCACCCTGGAAGCGCCCCGCGTGGAGAATGTGAAAATTACCGACATCCGGTTAAACGATGCCATCATTTCCTGGACATCAACCAAAGAAGCAACGGCAATTATCCAGTACGGCCCAACGACAGACTACGGCTTCACCTACACCGCCGCTAGCGGCTTCAGCAGTACGCATACTGTAAAATTGGAAAACTTAAAAGACTCCACCACCTACCACTTCCGCCTGGAAGGTGTGGACCGAGCCGATAACCCAATCGCATCGGACGACTACAACTTCACGACCCTCACCTTCCCAAAGATTTTGACGGTCTCGGCGGAGAACAAAGCAGAGGGGCAGACAGAAGTGAAGTGGACCACAAACGTGCAGACGACCTCAGAAGTGGAGTACTACAATGAGAATGCTGCTCCAAAAACCCAGGGCAACAGCTCGCTGGTTCGGGAGCATAGCATTCTGGTCTTCGGTCTGGAAGACGCCACGGAGTACAAGTTCAAAGTCCGTGGTCGCGACCAGTTTGGCTACGAAGCCGTCTCTGGCGAAAACAAGTTCCGCACCTTGGAAGACACCACGCCGCCTGTTATCAGCGAAGTGAAATCTGAGTCCAATACCGTGGGCTCTGGTGACGCGGCAAAAATCCAAATTATCGTCTCTTGGAAGACCAATGAGCCCACCAGCTCACAGGTGCAGTACGGTGAAGGCCTCTCTGGTTCCAGCTACAGCGCAGAGACCGATGAAAATGCCGAGCGCGTCCGCGACCACCTAGTGGTCATTGGTGGCCTCACGCCAGCCAAGACCTACCACTTCCGGGTGGTTTCAAAAGATAAAGCAGGAAATGAATCCAAATCCCAAGGCTACAGCATTCTCACCAGTCGTGCTCGCCAATCCTTCCTGCAAATCGTCATTGGCAACTTGGAAGACACCTTCTCCTGGCTTGGAGGCGTTGGGAACCTCTTCGGTGGATAGGGAACGCCTGCTACACTAGTACTATGGCCACAAAGCCGCTCATCACGGTCAAAAATGTCATTAAAGAATTCCGCTTGGGCAAAGAGCCCGTGCGTATTCTCAAAGATGTGTCGCTGGAAATTATGCCGGAGCAATTTGTGATTCTCCTGGGCCCGTCTGGCAGTGGGAAGTCTACCCTGTTGCATACCCTCCTGGGCTTGGAGCATCCCACGAGTGGACAGGTGACCATCGCGGGTGAACGCTTGGATCTGAAAAAACCAGACGACCTGGCGCGCTTTCGCTTGCACCGCATTGGGATTGTGTACCAGAAGTCAGACTGGATTCGCTCGCTCACGGTGCTGGACAACGTCGCCTTCCCCTTAGCAATCATGGGCGTGAAACGGAGTGAACGGGAAGCACGCGCCATGGCGCTGCTCAAAAAGTTTGACATGGATCAGCGGGCAAAATTTATTCCCTCCGAACTCTCTGGTGGTCAGCAGCAGAAAGTCCAGCTCGCCCGTGCATTGGTGAATGACCCTTCGATCCTCGTCGCCGATGAACCAACCGGCAACCTGGATACGGAGTCTGCGGAAAAAGTGATGCAAACCTTTAAACAACTAAATGAAGAAAAGAAATTGACCATTATCATGGTCACCCACAACATGGAGTACGTGCACTACGCTTCCCAAACCATTTACGTGCGCGATGGGAAAATCCTCTCTGGCACCGGTACGTTCCTGAGCTAAGCCCTATGAAATTCGGCTACATCATTTACTTAGCTGCCTCCAGCCTCCGCATGCGGAAGCTCCGGTCATTCCTGACCATCGGCGGCATGGCCATTGGCATTGGCGCCATCGTCTTTTTAGTAAGCTTAGGCTTTGGCTTGCAAGCGCTCATTGTGAGCCGTGTCACGAACGTCGCGGCCATTACCGTACTTGATGTCAGCGTCGGTGCTTCAACCATCTTAAAAATTAATGAGGAATCACTGAAAAAATTCCGTGCATTGCCAAACGTCATTAGCGTCAGCTCCTCAATCTCTCAATCAGGACAAGTGGTGCGCGGCGAATCAGTGACGGACATTGCGCTCTACGGCGTGCAGGCACAGTACCTAACCATCGAAGGTGTCGTCACCAACTTTGGCACAACCTACACATCAGACGATGAGCAGAGTGCGATTGTGAGCGCAACCGCCGCAGAACTCTTAGGTGCAAAAGTGCCGCAAGACCTCCTGGGGCAAAAGGTGACGATGCGTATTGTCCTTCCCGACACCGGTCCGGTGGAACAAGAACGATCCCTGGTCAACACAAATGCTTCCACGGCAAATACTAATGGCAACACGAACACCAGCACGAGTTCTATTAAGACGAAAGATGTGGAGGTAAAAATTGTTGGTATTGTGCCGAGTGATAATAGTTTAGCCTACATGCCGCTGAAAATTTTTACCGATGCAGGCATAACCAATTTCAACTTAGCCCGGGTCAAACTGGATACCCGAGAAAATCTTGCTGCGGCCAGAACGGCTATTGAAGCGCAGGGGTACCAAGTAGACTCCGTGGCAGATACGGTTGGGCAAATTGACCGCATTTTCTTCATCTTCCAGATTGTCATGTTCATCTTCGGCCTCATCGCCATGCTCATTGCCTCATTGGGCGCCTTCAACACCCTGACGGTGTCCTTGCTGGAACGCACGCGCGAGGTGGGCATTATGAAGTCCTTGGGCACCACCAGCCGACACATTTACATCCTCTTCCTTTCCGAAGCCTTGCTCATTGGTGTCTTGGGTGGCATTTCCGGACTCATCGTTGGTACTGCCTTTGGCGAACTAGTGAACTACATCATCAACCGACTGGCTGCGCGCTTGGGTGGGCAAGCCGTAGACCTGTTCACCATTCCCTTCATCTTCCTGCTCATTATCGCCGGCATCATCATTCTCGTGGGTTTGATCACCGGACTCTATCCTGCGCGTCGCGCTGCAAAAATCAACGCGCTCGATGCACTTCGCTACGAGTAACTGAAACGCGTATGGCGCTTTCTACCCCAACTACCAAGCAACCTCGACCACAACGAATCATTGTCGTCGACGACGACGCTCCGGTTTCTAATCTCTTCAAGAAGGAACTGACAGCACTTGGGTACAACGTGGAAGTCGCCTCAAACGGCGAAGAGGGGCTGCAATTGGCACAGCGCCAGAAACCAAACCTCATGATCCTTGACCTCATCATGCCAAAACTTGGTGGCCGAGAACTCCTCGAGAAACTACGGGCAGGAAAGACAACCTTCTCCATCCCGGTGATGATTGTCTCCCACTTAGATAGCAATATTGAACGAGAGAAATGTGCAGAACTTGGCGTTGAGTGCTTCATCGTCAAGCATAAAAGCTCAGTCGCAGACATTATCAACCAGGCGCGTACCATCCTGCAACGTCGCTAGTATGCCACACGTCCTGATTTTTGAAGACGATCAGCTGCTCCAGCCAATGTACCAACAAAAATTCTCTCGAGCGAAATTTGTGGTTACCGTGAAGTCTGACGCCACCGATGCTGTGGCAGTCGCAGAGAAGGTGAAGCCAGACATCATTCTCATGGACCTCATCATGCCAAAAGTTGATGGTTTCGATGCGACCCGCGCGCTCATGTCCGACCGACGGACGAGCGCCATTCCCGTTCTCATCGTCTCCAACCTCAGCGATCCTGCGACCATTCAAAAGGCGCTTTGGTATGGCGCCAAAGACATTGTCGTGAAAGCTGATTTAACACCCGAACAACTGGTGCAAAAAACCCGGGACGTGCTCGCCGGAAAACCCTCGGAACACGTCCTCAATCCCCAACTTATTGAAGTTTTACACATTGACGCCCAGGGCCGTCCACAAACGACCTCGTAAGGTATGACCACACCAACTATTCTCATAGACGGTTTCGTCGGCATCGCCTTGGCTGCAAATACCATCGCGTTCTTCTTCCTGTACTTCATGCAACGGCGGTACACGGAGAGCAGAATTGTACGCCCGCTCCGAATCCTGGTGTTCAATACGGTAATCGCACAAACCAGCATTGTCACCATCTGGCTGGTGGAGCGAAACATTGCCAGCCAACCCTCCGTCCAGTGGGTGAGTGTTGGACTCCTTGGCCTGAACCTCGTCTGCATCACCAGTGCCTGGCTGTGGCTGAAGAAGCTTCGGGCACACCCGCACTTGGCTCGTCTCACGGCCGCCCTGCCATATGTCCTGGGGTTTGTCGCACTGGTTTTCTGCTTGCAAATTGTCTCCGCTTTCCAGCCGCTGGGGGTGGGAGGGGTCATTGCCCGAGGTGCAACTGGCGTGGCGGCTATTCTCTGCCTGGCTTTTGGCGCCGCTCGCGCCCGCTCACAGTACCCGGGCGCAGGGATGGAAGCACTCTTCATCATTTGCAGCGTTGCCACCTTAGTCGTGGGCGCTACGTTCGTTGGGCAAATGAACGGCCGGACGGAGAGCATTGTCATTGAGAACCAAACCAAAGTATTCCAAGAATTCATTGCCCGCCAATCAGAAATGCACCTGACTGCCAAGGCATTCATTCCAAAGAGCGAGGAAGGGCAAAAGGAAATTACCAACTTCGTTGAACAATTTACGACCGCGACAACAAAACGTGTGTACGTGATTCTCCCGGACGGCTTGATCATTGGTTCCGATGTTGCTGATCGGGTCAATACACGTACGACAATTGATGAGGATATAGCCCAAGGTTTGAAGAGTATTGGTACAGTTCGCTATGTGCCTACCAGCAATTCCCTCCCAGAGTCTGAAAAAAGTCTGGGTAGTGCCATGATTGTAACCATGCCCCTCCACGTCAACTCGGGCCAAGGAACGCTGGGCGTGCTGCGGCTTTTCCTTGATGGCTCCACAACCGATATTGCTGCTGCTGGACTGCAAGCACGCGCTGTTGGATTTGCGGTTTTCTATATCCTCCTCACGCAAGTCTTCCTCTTCGCTTTCTTCCTTATTTTCCGAAAAACCATCAGCCACCCGTTTGCAGAGTTGCAAGACGAGCTAAAGAATGTACATGAAGTGTCCATAGAAACTGGGGAAAACCGTCGTCTTGCAGTAAAAGCGGGTGGGCCTTTTCAAAAACTTGCTGACAGCATTAACCGAATCATCAATGAAGATGAGCAGCGGATACGCGACCTGAAGCACACCATGGAAGAGAAGGGGTGGCACGAATAATCGCCCCCTTGCAAATGCGGTATACTATCAGCAAGGTAACGTAAGGAGTGAAAGGAGGTGGATCGTATGAAAAAAATGTCCGTCCTCGACTGGATCGCTATGGTTCTCCTCATCATTGGTGGCCTAAATTGGGGCTTGGTTGGCGTTGCAAAATTTGATCTCGTGGGTGCAATTTTTAAGGGTACCAATGAAATTGGAAGCGATGCGACCATAGCGAAAATTGTCTACATTTTGGTTGGCCTCAGCGCACTGTACATGCTCATTATGGCCTTTGCCAAGAAAGACGCAGCGGCACAGCCGATGCAGCCTATGCAGAAGTAAGCTGCTCTTGCCCGCAGCACAAGTTGCGCTTGTGCTGCCTCACGAGGAGCTGACAGCCAGTCAACGTAAACCACTGTGTGGTACACTTTTTGCATGCTCTACCGTCACGTCCTCCGACCCATCCTCTACCGTTTCTCACCAGACACCATTCACCCAATCGTAGCAACCGGCAGTGAATTTGCCGCACGCACGCCAATCCTTGGGCATGCGCTTCGTCACATTCTCCAGGTGCAGCATCCGGCCCTACAGACAACCGTGGATGGCGTGCTATACCAAAACCCCATTGGCCTATCCGCGGGTTTTGATAAGGACGGTCACAACCTCCATTTTGCGCAAACCTTTGGTTTTGGCTTTTCAGAAGTTGGCTCCATTACCGGTCGGCCCTACACCGGCAACCCCAAACCCTGGGCCAGGCGCATGGTGCGCAACGAATCCCTGGTGGTGAACTATGGTTTACGGAGCCAGGGGGTGGAACGCGTTGCTCAGCGACTGGAACGCACACGCGTGGAAATGCCCTTTGGCGTTTCCATTGCAAAGTCAAATCAACCGGACTGCATAGGCCAAGCAGCAATTGCGGATTACGTCCTTTCCTACGTTCGGCTGAGGGCAATAGGAGCCTACACCACAATAAACTTAAGTTGCCCAAATACTCCTGATGGCACCCCATTCAGCAATCCCCAAGCCCTTGAACCATTGCTCCAGGCACTGCACAAAGCTCGACAAAATGGCAATATTCGTAAACCAACCTACCTGAAGATCAGCCCAGATACGAATGAGAACGACCTTCAAGCAATTGTAGATCTGGCACGCAAGTACGAGATGCAAGGGTTGGTCATTGGCAATCTTCTCAAGGACAAAGCCAAAGCCCGAACGCTCCTAGATTTTCCAGCAGACCATAATCCAGACTGGCCAGGTGGGTTATCGGGCAAACCTGTTCGCAACCTCTCCACAGAAACGATACGACGGGCATACGCTCTCGCGCAGGGGAAACTGACTTTGATTGGTACAGGCGGCATTTTTACCGGTGACCATGCCTACGAAAAAATCCGCGCTGGCGCAAATCTGGTACAGCTCATTACCGGTTTCATCTTTGGGGGTCCAGCCACCATTCAGCACGTCAACAAGCGTCTCCTGGCACTTTTGCAACGGGATGGATTCTCCAATGTGAGCCAGGCTGTTGGCGCAGACCATCGGTAAGGGTTGCCGTTGCAAGGGGAGTCTGGTAGCATGGGTTGTGCCCTGTAGCAGGGCGAGGTAAGGGCGCGCGGCCACGTAGCCAAGTGGTAAGGCGAGGGTCTGCAAAACCCTTATTCGGCGGTTCGATCCCGCCCGTGGCCTCCAGCCTTCGCAACGAGCTCTGGCGAGAGCGAAGGCTGTCCTCCGAAGCTTCCGAGCGTAGGAGGACATAAAGTGTTTTCTCTAAGCTTCGGCTGGCAGGCCAGCTCGCTTTACCCCACAGACGCGTGCTCGTCCCGCAGCGGGACTGCGCGCCACATCTGCGGGGACCCCCGAAAAAAATTCAATAAATACTATGCGGGTGTAGTTCAGCAGTAGAACGCTTCCTTGCCAAGGAAGAGGCCGTGGGTGCGAATCCCATCACCCGCTCCAGACCTTAGTTAAAAATTCCAAGGTATTTTTTGCTACCTACAATTGTCACCTTGGAAGGCCTGGAGGTGAAGCGAGGCAACTGCTTGCCTCGCGTTGGGATGAGCAGGGTTGACCGATGCGCCGGAGGCGCCGGGCAACCCAGGCCCCGAAGGGGGAATCCCATCACCCGCTCCAGCTCGTTTCGAGCTCCACCCTTCGTAGCCCCGTTGCTGCGAGGCTACTTCGGATTCCGCTCGAAGCCTCGCTTTACCCCACAGACGCGTGCTCACCCCGAAGACGGGGTTGCGCGCCACATCTGTGGGGAGCCCAAAAAATAGAACAGGGGGAGTTACGGGGTTAGCTTTTGCATAACTCACCCTGGTGTATACTAGTTTCATGAACCAATACACACGCTCCCTCCAAAAAATCATCGCTACCGGCGTATTCGTCACGTGTATCGCAATACTCCTTTTCCCCTTGCAGGTGAAAGCAGGCTACGTGGCGGCTCCAACTAGTTACAATTACTTGGAAGCCTTCCCGAATTATAAAGTTGCCGTCATCCTGGTAACCTTTACCGATAATCCCACAAAACCAAAAATCTACGGTACCAAAAATCCATGGACAAAGAATTTTGTGACTGGCGAACTCTTTTCCAATACGTACTCCATGGCCTCGTATTTTACGGAAGTTTCCAATGGCGAAGTTTCCGTCACTGGCGATGTGTTCGACAATAACGGGTCATGGTACGTCATTGATACGCCGGCGACGGAGACTGACGGGGACTGTGATTGGACCTCATACTTCGGCGATGCAATTGCGGCAGCCGACGCCGATATTGACTATACGCAGTACAACACGATCATGGTGCTCTCCAGGCAGAAGCTGTGTGGCGCAGAAGGTCTGGCGTCGCATACACCAGTGCCCGAAGCGGGGAATGTACGGTACGGCATTGTGGACATCAACGGCAATATGGGCAGCAATCCACACCATGAGCTGGCACACTTAATGGGATTGGCGCACGCGAATTCTTGGCAATGTGACCCACCGGCCGTCATCAATGGCACGAACTGCAGGGAGGTTGAATATGCCGACCACTACAATATCATGGGGGCAACTGGCTCGCGGTCGTTGCTCTTGACGGCGCAGCAACGGGAGAACTATGGCTGGCTACCACCAGCGGATGTCATTACGGTAACGCAATCAAAAGACTTCACTATATATCCATACCAACTCGCAGGCGTTGGCCCAAAGGTGCTGAAAATTCCCCAGGCTCGCGATGCCAACGGCGACGTGACTAGTTGGTACTACCTGGAATACCGGCAGTCCATCGGATTTGATAATGTGACTGGCTACATTCCAACCATGCAGCAATTGGGCGTACCAAATGGTGTTCTCGTCCACATGGGAAACTCTACCGGCACCCGGTTCAGTTCAACGATACTGGACATGACCCCGGGTTCACAGCGTGGAGGTATGGATATCTACGACCCAGCGCTGCCGCTTGGTTCAAGTTATAGCGACCCCGTGGCTGGTGTCAGTTTTGGCGTGCTGGCGCGGAATGCATCCGCCATGGCTATTCGGGTGCGGTTCACCGGGGAATCGCTTTGCGAGTGGAAAGCACCCTCCGTAACCGCCAAAGCCATAAAAAGCATTGGGAAACCCGGCCAAGAACTCAGCTTCAACGTCACCGTGAAGCATAACTCTGTGCTCTGCGGAGGGCGTACAGCAGAACTCCGCGTCACGAACCTGCCCAAAGGTTGGGCCGCAACCGTGAATAAGAAAAAATCTGCCACAGCAGTCATTGTCTCGGGTCAAACGCAGACCTTCGTTGTCCGCCTCACCTCACCAAAAAAAACCAAGTACCAAAAATTTACTGCCACGGTCGAGGCACGCATGGTGAAGAAACCCACACTAAAAAGTACCGCAAAACTCACTTCGCTCATAAGGAGGTAGCACGGCAGTGCACACGTCTAGGGTTTGAGGCATAAAAAGAGCCTTTACCCTGCTGGCTTTCTGCCTGGCCTTTGCCACCGCCGAATTTTTCGCAAATACCCAAGAGTATGTTCAGCTCTGTTCCACAACTCCGAACAGGGGTATAGTGGAGCAAAGCGATGTGCAATCGCCTCGTCCAATAATCTCTTTGCCCTATGTCCAAGCGCAGTTTGATGACTATTCTTCCCTTGGCTCTTGCTGTTGTGCTGGTTACCGCTGCCTGCAGTAAGCAGGCCAGTACCAATACTGCAGTGACGAATTCGGCAAACGTGAATACTGCTGTCGCAAACACGAACCTGTCAAACCTGGACAACGCAAATGCCAATACAGCTGCAACGAACACTACCGTCACCACTGCAACCGAAAGCGTGAACATGCAGAACTTCGCCTTCAGCCCGCAAACCATCTCCGTGAAAAAAGGCACGAAAGTAACCTGGACCAACAATGACAGTGTGACCCATATCATTGCCGGGGATAAAAATGAATTTGCCAGCAGCCGCATTGCACCTGGGCAAACCTTCTCCTTCACGTTCAACGCCGTCGGCAGCTTCCCCTACCACTGTGACATCCACCCGACCATGATGATGGGCACGGTGACGGTAACGAACTAACGACATCAAAACACTCGTTGGCTAACCGGCCACGGGGTGTTTGTCTTGTTCCCAGTGGGTACCTATACTCAGCCTATGGAAACAGCACTTCGTACCAAACCGTACACAACACTGGATGCTGGCCAGGCTGGATTGCTATTGCAGCAGCTTACGGAGACCTACAACACCTTAGGTTCTACCGCGCGAGCAAATGTCCAAGCGTTGCAAACTTTTTTTTCTCAAGTTGCTGCGATTGACTCGCCTGAGCAAGGGTTTCTCATTGGCCAGTATGCAAAACTGCAGCCAATTGTGGATCAAGGAAAAATGACGAACGATTTTCCAGAAACCCCAGCTTTTACGTACGCTTTTGTCCCTTTGGGACTCATCCTCAAAGGTGAGGTAGTTGTGCGAAAAGGCGGCAAGGCAACCAAGCGACTTTCCACGGGTGACTTCCTTGGACTTTTCGAAACGAGCGATTGGCTGCTGACGCAGCGCACGCGGAATATTGGCGACTGGACGCTAGTTGCAAATGAGCACACGGAAATTCTGTTCTTCAGTGCTGCAACGCTCCAATCACAGGGGGACTTCCGTGTATACCTTACCGAGCTAGCCAGGAACGATCGCGTCCCGCAGCCGCTGACGACCCTCCCACTCCTGGACTGGGTCGCGAGCCACACCACGAAATCCCGGTTGGGGGACTACCTCATCATCGCCCACACGCATTTGCTGCCGAATAATGAGCCATTGTTCCGCCATCTAGCACACCTGGTGGGTTTTGGCCGAATGTTCGTTTTGGAAAAACCCTATTCCACCGTGCGCGCAACCTACACCAACCTGGTGCAAGCGGGATGCGAGGTTGTCCAAGTGCGAATGGAACCTGGCATGCCGTACGAATTCGCAGTGCAGAAGAGTGTAGAAATCCTCTGGGCAAAAATCTTGGAAGAGCTGGGCCGGAGCAAGGCAAAAAACCTGCTAATCGTGGATGACGGTGGTGATATTTGGCTCTCCCTCCCCTGGGACAAGCTGGCGAATGTACGGGTTGCGGGAGTGGAGCAAACACAACGCGGCATAACCCGGATTACCAGCCACGGCCTTCGCATCCCACCCATCGTGAGCGTTGCCTCCAGCGGGATAAAGAAACTTCTGGAATCACAGTTCATTGGGCAATCCATTGTGGACAAACTGCTCCAGGAAAAAATCCTGACGCCCACCACAAAAATTGGCATCTTGGGTATGGGTAGCATTGGCCAAGCCATTGCCGCCTGTTTGCAAAAGCAAAACCTCTCCACGCAGTCATACGATGCTAGCGCTGCTGTCGGATTGAAAAATACCGCTGCCTCAATTGATGCATTGCTCAATGACAACGAAGTTGTGATTAGCACCACTGGTACAGATGCGCTAAAGGGGATTGCGCTTGAGCGAGTGGCTGGTAACAAAATTCTGGTCAGCGCTTCTTCAGCGGATGTTGAATTTGCTTCAATACTCAAGCTTGGGCTACCAACGAACGAGCCTTTCGCCGCCCGTAAAGTGCACGTTCATGCGGGCTTCACCCTAACCGTACTCAACGGCGGCTACCCCTTTAATTTTGATCGCGAAAAAGACGCAACCCCAAGCGAGGATATTGTCCTGACCCGCAGCCTCATGTACATTGCGGCCATGCAAGCCGTGGCACTCATTGCAAATGGCAATGGTGAAGGAAAAATCTACGCGGTAGACCAGGTATCGCAAAAGCACCTCCTGGGACAGTGGCTCAAAGAGAAGGCATCGAGCAAAAATCCAGCGCCCATAACGGCGAAGGATACCAATCAAATTATCAGCTACACGGGCTCACCAAACATTGCCGCAACACCTAGCGTTTGGGAAGAGTAGGAAAGCCACTACGGAGAAAGTTGCGCTAGCCAAGCATCAATCATGTCGCGGCCATTTTGAAAGGCGATTGCTTTTGGGATATCCGAAATGGCAAACCACCGAAGTTCTGCAATATCATCACCTGGCGTAAGTTCACCGCCCACAACAGTGCCCACAAAGCACATGTTCAATGTGGCTTCTTTTTCTGAACCGTACGTATCCATAAAAAAGCCTAAGAAATCATGCGTCTCAACATCGAGGCCAGTTTCCTCCTTTGCTTCTCGTGCTGCTCCTGCAGACGGGGATTCGCCATACTCCAAGAACCCACCGATAACATCCCATTGTCCCTTTGATGGCTCTACTCGGCGTTTGCCTAACAGGAGTTTCCGACCATCAACAATGAGCACACTCGCAGTGGGTTTTGAGTGTTGAAAAAAAGTAAAATGGCAATGACTACACTCCAGTGCGTGCGGGTTCTCCGTATGCGAGTATGTATGTCCGCACTTTGGACAGAAGTTGTAGAACATAGTTTTACCTGAAATCCCAAGACTCCTACTGGGAAATTTTATACTGCTTCATAAAATCAGAAGCATGTATCTCCAGCAACATTGTATTCTGAATAGGTTTCATACATATTGCTCTATCTTGTGGGGTCCCCACAGATGTGGCGCGCACCCTGAGCAAAGTCGAATGGGGAGCAGGGTTTTTTCGGGGTCCCCGTTGAGCGGAAGCGCAGCCCGCTCTGGGGCGAGCACCGATCAATGGGGTAAAGCGAGGCTTCGTGCAAAGTCCGGAGTGGAGCCGTAGCAACGGCTACACGCAGGGCGGAGCACGAAACGAGCTGGTACCGCCGGTCGGATTCGAACCGACAACCCTTTCGGGACGACATTTTTCCGCCAGAGGCGGATCCGCCTTTGGCGGAAAGTGTGATGAACACCTGGTGCCAGGAGAGGGAGTCGAACCCTCAATCCCTTACGGGCGGGAGATTTTAAGTCTCCAGCGTATACCAATTCCGCCATCCTGGCCTACAGAAATCCTACCACTAACAAAAGACTGGCGCGAGATGCGCCAGTCCAGTGTCTTACTTTAAAATTTCCACCTTCACCCGCTTCACGCCCCACTGCTTGGCGTCATGGCGGGTTTTCATCCAGATGTCTGCGCGGGCAGAACCATAGCGGCTGTTCATCCGATCCTGCACCACGAAGACCTTATTCCCAAACTTCTCAGGGATCCGGACCTTAGTGCCAAAGGGGACGCCATTCATGGCAATAATCCCATCCCGCACCTTTTGCCCAGAGGCCGTGGTAAACGGGTCACCGTCGGTCTGGTCTACTGTAGACGAGTAGGCGGTCATCACCACTGTTCGTGCCTTGGCCACTGGCCGGGGTGGCTTGTCCTTGGGAACCGGCGGTTTTGGCACCTCCAGCACTGCTGGGGGCACGGCCGGGGCAGGCGCCACATCGGGCGGAAGAATGGTGGTTGTTTGTTCAGTCACTTCCGGCGTACTTTCCACCACTTGGGCAAAAGCATGCTGGGGGAAGGCGAATTGCCAGGTGAGGAGTGCCACCAGAATCTGGAGCACCAATCGAGCACGGCGCCACTGCTTGCGGGTAAAATGCATAGGGTAATATCAATACGAAAAACTCCCAATTTCGGGAGGTTCCTCTAGAACGGGGTACTGTAACACACCCCTGGGATAAGTCAAGGCAAAACCCCAGAAAGCAAAGGGCGAGACCAGGATAAAAACGTTATATTTTAGCTTAGATTAGCCAAGAAAAGACTTCTCCAAGTTACTTCTCTGGGGTGTGGGCTGAATGTGGATAACCTACCCGTGCTAGACCACTGCTTTGGCGGTGTGGAGCAGCCGATTAGTCACAAAGCTGGCTACCCACAGGATCAAAGAACCCACAAAAGCGGCCATAAAACTATCCACCGTAAAGCCTTTCACCACGGTACTGACGAACCAGAAGAGCGCCGCATTGAGCACCAGGGTGAATAAACCCAAGGTAATTAGGGAAATCGGCAGGGTCAGAACCAGCAAAATAGGCCGAACTACCGCATTGATAATACCAAAAGCCACCGCCACCCACAGGGCATTCCAGAACGATGCCACGTGGATTCCTGGCACAACGTAGGCAATGAGCAGGACGAGGAGTGCATTGATAACCCAGCGGAGGAGGAGCATCATAGGAGTTTGTGGGATAAGCGTGAGACCCGTAGGCACTCCCAGTATACATGGTTGACCAAAAGCCTTCACTCGGCTACACTGCTTGTGCCGCACAGGTGCGGCTTTTGATAGTCCTACATATTTTCGAAGTCGGGAAATTCGGTGAAGGGGGTCGCCACCCGTATCGGATTACGGCGGAAGGAAATCGTTAAACGATTCGTACCCCTAGTGACGAAACCGTAAACCAATACGGCTGCCTGCCCTCGTCGTATGACGGGGCGATACTGTCTCACATTCCCCATTCGTAATTCGTATTTTCGTAGCATCTTTTCGTAATTCGTAACCGTATTCGTAATTCGTAACGTATGCCCCTCCGCAATGTTGCCATTATCGCTCACGTTGACCACGGGAAAACCACCCTGGTTGATGCTCTGCTGAAGCAAACCCACTCTGTGAACAAAGCTACAGAAGGCGGGAGCTTGATCATGGACTCCATGGATTTGGAGCGGGAACGCGGCATTACCATCAAGGCCAAGAACGCTAGCGTGGTGTACCACGATACAACGATAAACATTGTGGACACGCCTGGCCACGCCGACTTTGGCGGGGAAGTGGAACGAACCCTGCGCATGGTGGACGGTGTGCTGCTGCTGATTGACGCGAAAGAAGGCCCCATGCCCCAAACCAAGTTCGTCCTCCGGAAAGCTCTGGAACTGGGCCACCGCGCCATTGTGGTCATCAACAAAATTGACCGAAAGGACGCGCAAGTGGAGCATGTCGTGAACCGGACATTTGATTTATTCGTTGAGCTGGGCGCCACGCACGAGCAGCTGGAATTTCCCATTGTCTACACCGCTGCCGTCCACGGGCAGGCTACCTTGGACATGGCCGTCCCCGGCGTGGACATGCAACCGCTTTTTGAAACTATTCTCAAAACCGTCTCCGAGCCAAAAGGCGACCCCAACGCCCCCCTGCAAATCCTCACCCTGTCCATTGCGTACGATAATTACAAAGGCCGCATGGGCATTGGCAAAGTGACGGCCGGCACCATTACCCGCGCTGAAGAAGTTGCTCTTGCTCGTCTAGATAAAACCTTAACCAAAGCGAAAGCTACGGATCTCCTGGTCTACCACGGGCTTGACCGGGTGAGCGTTCCCTCTGCAACTGTTGGTGATATTGTTGCCGTGGCAGGTTTTGATGACATCCGGATTGGTGAAACCGTCACCAGCGCCGTTAACCCCAGCCCCTTGCCACCGGTGGCGATTGATGAACCCACCATTCAAATGACCTTTGGGGTGAACAACAGTCCCTTTGCCGGCAAGGAAGGAAAGTTTGTGACCTCCCGCCACCTGCAAGCGCGGCTGGCCAAAGAGCTGGAAACGAACGTTGCACTTCGCGTAGAAGTGACCAGTGGTTCAGACCAATTCCTGGTTTCGGGTCGCGGCGAGCTCCACCTAAGCGTGCTCATTGAAACCATGCGGCGCGAAGGCTTTGAATTGCAAATTGCACAGCCACGCGTCATTACCAAAGAGGTGAACGGCGTCATCCACGAACCCTGGGAAGAGCTAACCATTGATGTGCCCGAAGCAAACCAGGGCGACGTGATTGCCGAAGTGGGAAAGCGCCGTGCCGAGCTCACGCACTTGGAAGTAACACCCAATGGCGAGGCGCACCTGGAGTACCAAATTCCCACCCGTGGACTGATTGGCCTGAAGAACGTACTGCTCACGGCCACCCGCGGCACAGTCATCATGCACCACCTGGTGGAAGGCTACCGCCCAGCCGCCGGAGATATGAACCCGTTCCCGCATGGCTCCCTGATTGCCACCGAAGCCGGGGAAGCAAATGCCTACGGTTTGGAAGCTGCCCAGGGTCGTGGCGTGCTCTTCATTAACCCGGCCACCCCGGTGTACCAGGGTATGGTCGTGGGTCAAAACAGCCGGGATGAGGATATTGAAGTGAACATTTGCAAGTCCAAGCGCCTGTCCAACATGCGCGCCTCGGGCGCCGATGAAGCAATTCAGCTGGCACCCGCCCGTCTCCTCACCTTAGAGGCTGCGCTGGAGTACATTGGCGGTGATGAACTGGTCGAAGTTACACCCAAGAGTGTCCGCGTGCGCAAACGCTTGCTGGATCCGAATGATCGCAAGCGCGCTGGCCGCAGCGGTCGCTAACATCTTCAAGAACGACGAGAGGGGAACGAACATTATTCGTTCCTCTGCTTTTTCTTTCAACGATCAACGGGTATACTACATGAAGAAATGACTGTATGAATGAGACGAACAAAACCCTCCTGGTCGAGAGGAAAATGACGAAAATCTAGAGTAAGAGCTACGCACATGCAACCTGTGACGATACTCATGCTGCTACTACTCCCCGTCCTCGGATGTTTTTTCGCGATTCACTACGAACTTTCATTTTTCACAAATGTCATACTCATGTACCTTGTTCCTGGATTGTACCTCACCTTGCGCAAGGCAAATTGGCGTCAAGCTGCGCAACACGCAACTTTTGCGTTACTGATCCCATTCCCGTTTGCATTTGTCGTTGACTATATTGGAACCGTAAGCAATCTGTGGTATGTTCCGCATACATTCCTACCCTGGCGAATCTACGGTGTGATTCCTTTGGAAGATTTTGTTTGGATGGCCTGTGGAGTCTACACCATAATTACCTGCTACACATTTTTTTCAAACAAGGCGCAAGACAAACTAGCGCCTCGAAAACTTCTCTACTTCTGCGCAATAGCAGCAATTGGCTTGGCTGTCTTTTGTATGAGCAGCACGGTGTACCCGGAACTGTTTGTGTGGCACGGTTCGTTTGCCTATCTTACGCTCGGCCTCACGTTCGCTGGCATTCCAACGGCTATACTCATGATGCGCTTCTGGCGCGCATACGCAAAAGTAGGCTACCTTATCGTCTATTTTCTCTTCCTGACGTTCCTCCTTGAATACACCGAGACCTTCCTGGGACAGTGGCTGTTTCACGGAAACTACGCAATCCAAAAGCTCACTTTTTTCGGCACTCCCGGAATTCCATATGAAGAATTTTTTTTCGTCGGGGTAGTGGAGGTACTTGCTGCAGTTGGTTTTTACACTTTTTTCACCGAAAGAGAACGAGCACCTCATCCCTGGTAATACATTTTGCTTGACACTTCATGCACTTCATTGTGCAGTACGTTTTTTTGTGCTACACTGTCTGCACGTTCGAGTGAGCGTTGACTTTCATAGTCACTAACGCTTTTATTGGAAGGAGGTGCGACCACCATGGCAAAGAAAAAGGTAAAGAAGACCAAGAAAGCAACAAAGAAAAAGAAAGTTGCAAAAAAGAAAAAGAAGCGCTAAACGCGTTTCTCTTCCTCAGCAGTCGCACCCTGTGCGCACTGCTGAGACAGCAAGGACGTCGTAGCCGATCAGTGGCGAACGACGTTTTTGTTTTCTCCGGTTGGCGCACACACCGTCAGTGCAGCCAGGAGCACTGCCAGAACTGCCAAATCATTTTTGAAGTACGGTACATCAATCATTCCATGGATGAGCAGCACGCTCCACGCAATGAGTGCAGGTACTGCCCACGGATCCCGCCTGCGCAAGCCCCGAAAAAGGGCTACACCAAGCCCGAAAACGCCTATGCAGCTCGCCACGACGCCCAGTATCCCAAGTTCAGTCCATACATTCAGGAGTGCATTGTGCGGGTACTGCAAAAATTCAATGTGCTGTGGGAGCTTGTACTTCTGGTACGCAACGGGAAACCCGCCCAAGCCAGCGCCGGAAATTGGTTCGGCACGCACCACACGCCACGTCCCTTGCCAGAGGACAGACCGCACGTCGGTGGAAGTGTCTTGCTTGGTCAAAACTTTGGTTACTACCTGGCGCGTTGCGGGGAGCAGCAAGCCAACGACGATGACCAGCGCGATGACCGTCCACCAACGCTTCCGATGTGCTGCCCAAAAGCTGGTCAGGACAATCCCAACCCCAAGGGCGAAGAGTGCGCCGCGCGAGTAGACCAAGAAACAGGTGAAAAAGCCAAAAAGTGCGGCAGTTATCCACAGGCTGGAATGAACCACCGAAATGCGCTCTCGTAAGCGGATTGCCGCGCCAAAAAGGTAGGCAGTGAGTGGCGCGACGTAGAGTGCCGCAGCATTGGGGTACGCAAACCAGCTGGTGACGCGTGCTGGACTTTCCTCGATCCAGGGGCTTGGGCTCCACACCCAGCCCAATCGCTGCAGCACAGCAATGCTACCGATCACCACAAGTTGCACTGCAACCAAATTGAGCAGCCGAATGCGCCAAACCTCCGAAGAAGCAACCGACCACCAGAGGGGGATGGTCAGTAGTGGTTCCAGAAAGTACGCCCGCCACAACCCCAATGCCTGCCAGTGATCTGGGGCGGCCAGCACTCCCACCACCCCAACGCCCAGCCACAAACCGGCAAAAACCAACCAGGTGCTAGGTATCCGCGGCCAGGGCGACCGGCCAGACCACCAGTGCAGCACTGCACCAGCAACTGCAAGCAAAAGCATACCCTCAAGCAAGGTTGTTGGTAGGTGGAAGATGCTTCCCCGAACTTGGTACGCTGGCAAGGCGAGCACTAGCAGGAGTGCACCAGCTTGTGGTCGCCACCAAGCAACCGCGCCTGCAGTCAGGCTCAGCACAATGAATCCCAGAAGGAACCAATCAGACATTGGGGACAGCTGGTTTACGCAATGCGAGATTTTGGAACGCTATAAGCAAACCAATCGCTACCCACACGTGCATGATGTAGAGAATGGAAAACGTTTGGTACTGCACCATGATGCCAACAACCACCGCTGTCCCACCCACAATCAATGCTCGGACGTAGGGCTGTGGCTTAGCACGCAAAGCGCGTACACTTCTGATCAGCAGAATAAGGAACGCACTAGCAATTGCAAATGTTCCAAGCAGCCCAGTTTCGGCCAGCAATTCTAAGCTGAGATTGTTCACAATTTTCCAGCCGTCTTTGGGTTGGTAGAACGGATTGATGGATGCGTACGGGCCAAACTGCCCGGGGCCAATACCCACCAGCGGCTGCTCGCGGAACGCTTGCTGTGCCAAGGTAAACGTATCAATGCGTTCTTCGTATGACGCACCGGTGAAAAGGTTGCGAACATGGTCAGAAAACTTCTGTGCGGAAAACGCATCGGTCCCCAGGTTCAACAGTTGCAAAGCAAAAACGCCAATGACCACTGCGCCTGCGCCAAATGCCAGGATGCGTCCAGGGTGAAGCAGCTGGCGCCAGGACAAGGCGAGGATGACTATGAGGGAAGCGGCGAATGCAATGTACCCACCCCGCGCCACGGTGAGTACGAAGGCCAGCCCAGCGATGAGGAGCAGGGGAATGCCCAACAAACCCCGGCGTGCTTCCCGCCCAAAGAGGAGCGCCGTGAGGAAGGAGAGCGGGAGCAGGAGGAAGTTTGCAAAGTACAACGGCTCCAATGCTGTGGATTGCACGCGGGGGAAACCCAACACGGCTTTCGTGTAGAGGTCGCGCAGACCAGTCACCGATGTTGGTAAACCCGCAAAATCACCCAGGAATTGGAACAACCCAAAGCCCGCTACCAAGAACGTGCTGATGGACAGGGTAAGAATGACGGCGCGGGCGTGCGCTTCGGAGCGCACGAGCTGTGGCACCACCAAGCACACCGCAAAGGTGAAGGCGGTAAAGGCAAAGACGGCAATGCCCCGCGTGGAATTCGCTACGTGCGTCAGCGCAATTGCCTGCACCGCCAAGAAGACAAGCATGGGCCACAGCAAGGGCTGCGCTTCCCAGCGCAGCCGCCCGCGCACCATGACCCGAACCAGCCAGGCCACCAAAACGCACACAGCCAACACTTGACTGGGCCGAATGGTGATACCAACCAGATCAATGGAGCCAATGCGTTCAAACGGCAAAAGGAAAATCACCCCAAGCATGCCCCACCACGGCCGAGCAATGCACACGCCCAAAGCTAGCATTCCCACAATGCCCCCCAGAACCAAGAGTGGTTCGCGGCTGGCTGCCCAGGCAATGGGCAAGCTGAGCACCAGCGCAACGCTGGCAAGCAGCCATACGCGCCCACGTGACCAGGTGATGCCTACACTTTGCATACGGTATGGAAAACGGCGAGGGTACGCTGCGCCGTGTTCTCCCAGGTAAACTGCTTGGCACGCTGCAAGCCGTTGGCCCGAAGTTTCGCTCGCAGGAAACTGTCGTTAATGACGTTACCAATGTGACTCCGCCAAGCGTCCATGTCCGATGGATCAGCGTACAGCACTGCATCACCCGCAACTTCAGGAATGGAAGAGGACGTACTTGCAACCACTGGCGTCCCACTAGCCATGGCCTCCAAAACAGGCAACCCAAAGCCTTCGTAGCGCGAGGGGAAGAGCAGTGCCGTGGCCCCGGCCATGAGCTGCACCACCTCAGCTTCCGCGACGTACTCCAGAATGTGCACCCGGTCACCTAAGTGCAATTGCCGGATACGCTGGTCCACTTGCGGTGCGTCCCACCCTCGCTTGCCCACGATGACCAAATCATGGCTCTCCCGCTTGGCCGTGGCAAAGGTTTCAATGAGAAACGGGAGATTCTTGCGGGGTTCTATGGTACCCACAGCCAGGCAGAATGGGCGGGGCAGGTTGTACGTCCTCCGCACCTGCGTCAGCAATGCGGGGTTGGATTGCGGCTGGAATACTTTTTTTGCCGCCAGGGGAGTGACCGTAATGCGTGACTCAGGAATCCCAACCAAGCGGACAATATCCCGCTTGCTCGCCGTGGACACCGTAAGCACATGGTCCGCATGTCGTAAGCTTGCCGGGAGCAGGGTCTTCCAGTACAGCTGCGCGCTCTTGGAAAAGTACTGTGGAAAAATCATGCCAATCACATCGTGGCACGTGACCACTAATTTTCCTCGCCACAGCAGGGGGGCGGTAAATGCCGGAACAAAGAGCACGTCTGGTCGCTGGCGCATGGCCACCAGAGGAAGTCGTACCTGATCCCAGAACATCCGGCTGGGCGTACGCAAGTCTTTCACAATGGAACGTATTTCCTGAAAGACATCGTCTGGACCTGCAACGTGTCGCAAGGCTGGCAGCAACTGACTCAGGTACGTCCCAAAGCCCGTTTGCTTCCCAGCCAGTGCTTGGCAATCAATGCTAACGCGCATACGCAAAACGTTTGAGGTACGAGCCTAAGAGTTCTGAAGGGATGGCGCGCAGCAGGAGGAGCGCAATGCCGTAGACCGCAACCGCAATGCTCAGGCGGGGGAGGAGGAGCCAGGTTGGCGTCACCCACAGCACCAATGCCATGGCTGCGCAGGCTAACGCAATGCGAAAGCACGCCCGAAGATCCAAACGAATCCGAACCGTGCGGAAGACCAGAATGACTGCCACCACGGTGATTGCCACTTCACTTGCCACCCGGATGTACGCGCCCGCCATCATGCCCGCTGCCGGAATGGCCAGCAGGTACGCAACGAGCGCGCCCATGGCCACGGCCATGTACCCCCAGAGCATGCGGCGCTGCTGCCCAACTGCCACCACGGTATTCGCAAACAAGTTCCCAAAGAAAATGACAGCCGTGGCAACCATCAGTGCAGTGAGGGCACCCGATGCGGCAGTGAACTCTTCACCGCCAGACAGCCGCATCACTTGGACGGCGACAAACGGCGTGCCCACGGCCAGCGGCAATGCCAGGAGCGCCAAACCATCGACAGCGCGTTGGAGAATGGACCGAAAACGTTCACGGTCGTGGCTGGCAAAAGCATTGGCGAGGATGGGAGTGAGCAGACCAGCGAGCATGGCCGGGAAGGTCGCCAGCACTTCCAGCACTTTATTGGCCTGGCCGTACAGACCTGCATCACTGGCCGGGTGCGTCGCAGCTAGAACCAGCATGTCCGTTTTAAAGTAAATGAGGTTGAAGCCAACGGACAGTGCAATGGGCCAGCCTTCACGTATGATAGTTATTGTCCGCACGCGGTCCCACACCAGGCGGATGCGAACAAGTCCGCGGCTAAACCAGAAGCTGAAACCGAGATTCGCCAGCGCGCCAATAGCCACCGCACCCAGCACCCACGGCACGGTTGGGTGGGTTGCTGCCACCACGAGTGTGGCGCCCAGGAGAACCACCCGTCCAACAATTTCTGCAATGACCACCCGACCCATTTGCAATCCACGTTGGAAAATCCCCACCAGGACTTGGTTCACCACAATGGCGAAGGTGGAGAAGGCGCCAATGGCAATGCCAACTTTCACGTCACCCGGGTAGCTGGTCAGCGCACCCACCGCCGGTGCGATGATGAGAATGGCCGCAGCAGTAATGAGCCGAAGCGTAAATGCAGTGCTGGCCCAAGCATCGGCATTGGTTGGATCTTCAGCCAGTTTCTTGATGAGCACGATGTACAGCCCCAGGTCTGCCAGCACGCCAATAATTTGCAGGAAGGCCAGGGCGGTGTAGTAGTGCCCGGCGCCGGTGGGTCCCAGCGCCCGCGCCACCAGGGCAATAACCACAAAACCCAAAGCCGTACTCGCAGCTTTCCCAGCTACTTGCACGCCTGAATTCCAGACTAAAGCCTTGGTGAGTGACATACTAGTACACTAGCATAATCATTCTGATGAACGAATTGACATTTGACCACTTTTCATGCTATGATGCAAGCGTGGAAACGAAAAAGTACCCCGCACTGCCGCGTTACGTTTTCTTCCGACCCGCCCTACAAATTTTTGGGGCGCTGTTTGTCATGGCTGGGCTGTCCTTGCCCTTGTACAGTAACGCGGCTCCTGCAAAGAAACCGGTCACCCCGCCGTACCGCGCGGAAATTCTTCGTCGTTCCACCGATGCGCTGTTTGTGGAACCCAAAGCCGCCGTGGACTTTTGGGTGGACGTGAAGAATACCGGAACCAAGACCTGGCTCGCCAACGGCAACAATCTCGTTGCGCTCAACCCCGTCCGTTTGGAGAAAACTGAACTCGTCCCAAACACCGCCACCAAACTCCGCGACAAATCCTGGAACGCCTTTAATCGGCCAGCCAAGCTCGCCAAAAATGTGAAGCCTGGAGAAACTGTTCGCCTCAGCTTCAAACTCCGCGCGCCAACCAAAGCGGGGGAGTATCGAGAGCGATTTTCCCTGGCGATCAAGGGCGTGGACTGGATGCCTGGCGGTGCATTTGAACTCCTCTTGCGAGCAGACGATCCCAAGGCTGCGCAGTATCGGATGAGCGGTGGCGTGTCTACGGACACGACCTTCACCATGCCCAAAGGCAAGGCAAAAACGTTTTCCTTCACCGTGACGAACACCGGCACGCAAACCTGGAAACGCTCCGGACCTGGCGCCGTGGTTCTGGCTTTGGTGGATCCGTCAAAAACCAGCGCGTTCTACCATGCGAATTGGATTTCCAAAACCATCATTGGCCGTCTGACGACTGGGGAAGTGAAACCCGGCAAGAAGGGGACCTTCCGCTTTGCCTTGCAGGCACCAGATGCGTACGGTGAATTTAGCCAAGCCGCGCAAATAGTGGTTCCAAACTTGACCCGCGTGGTGAATGGCGAGGTGACGCTGACCGTGGTTGTTCCTGCCCCGGTTGTAGAAGGAGCTGGCGCTGTGCTGGCTGCTGAGCCAACCGTGCGTGTGGGTGTGGTCACGACGTCTGACGGCTGGGTGGAAGTGAGCAGTGACCAGCTTGCACTACTGACCGACGCGGACGGCACAACGCTGGAAGAAATTCCAGCAGCGACAATAGTCCGCTTCACCTATCTCCAAGGTGCGTACAGCTACACGCTCAACGGGGTGACCAAGAAGGTGACGGGGCCGTACCGTTTCTTCGGTAAATCCACGCCTGCAATTCTCACCATCACCAGCTGGAACGGCCAGTACAACAAATTCCGCAACCTCCTGGAATTTCGTTCCACCCCGGCCACGGGAAAAGTTTGGGTGATTAATGAGCTCCTTATGGAGCAGTACGTCAGCGGCTTAGCGGAAACTGGGAATACTGGTCCAACCGAATTTATGAAAAGTTTGGTTGTTGCGGCGCGGACGTACGCGCTCTTCCACAATCTTCGGCAGACCAAGCACGCAGATGAATTCTACGATATCAATGCAACCACGGACCAGGTATACCGTGGGTATGGGTATGAACTGAAAGTGCCAAACTTGGTAGCAGCAGTCGTTGCGACACGTGGCATTGTCGCCACGCACAGCGCAGCCGTGTCACCCAAGAACACTGTGGGCGCAATTGTCGCCGCGTACTCTTCCTGCACGGACGGCCGGACGCGCAGCATCCCTGAAGTGTGGGGCTACGATCAAATCTACTTTCCGTACCTCCTGACTGTGCCAGATGCCATTGGCACCTGCACCACGCCACCCTACCCAACCAGCTACCTTACTGGCGGCTCGGGAAACCACATGGTGGGCATGTCTGCCTTTGGCGCCTTGAAGTACGCCAAAGACCAAGGCAAAACCTACGACTGGATTCTCACCAACTACTACACCGGCATTAGCCTGCGGAAGGTGTACTGAGGTAATTAAGCCTCGGTTTTGTTGGGGCAGCGAGTGGAGTTTTTGGGTGGAGGTGTGGGCCGGATAGGAGGTATGGCTGAGAGCTAAAACTCCTCCCCTCCTTTTGAAGGAGGGGGTGGGGGAGGTAATCCTGATGGGGAGACATTGTGAAATAAACCAGGTATGCAAAAAGGGTGCAGCCTGGTTCCGTATTACCGAAAGATTGCCACGCTCCTGCTGGAGCTCGCAATGACAGAGAAAAGCCCTTACAGCTTTACCGCTCTACAGCTCTACGGCTTCCCCCTCCCCCCTGCTATACTTCCTGCATGTTCAAGTCTGCAACGGAATTACTCGACGGGGAAACCTGGGCAGCGATGGTCCAAGAACTCACCAATGCTTCGGCGAGCCGACGCTGGCATGACTTTGCCTGGTTGGGCGCGCATTTGATGATGATTGATCCAATGCGAACACAACAGCTTGAAGTGACGGATGTGGATTGGGAAGGGCTTATGGGTGAACTCTCCAGAGTGGAAGCAACTGCAGACTGGCAGAACGTCGCCGCCTGGCTGGCACACCTCAAGAAACTCGACCCTGCCCGTGGAGCAATTCTTGTGGTACCAGAAGATCTGTGGGCAGCCATGCTTGGGGTTCTTGATGCGCACCGCGCAGCCCAAAACTGGGCCGCCTTTACCATTCACGCCATGCACTTGCACGGCGCAGATGCAGATCGGTTTCGGCCAGCGTTGGTGACGGACACAGACTGGGACAGCGTGCAAAATGTCATTGACGCGGAGAACAACAGCGCCAACTGGGATGCAGTGTTCCGGCTGAGTGCGTGCTTAGCAGACATTGATAGCGACCGCGCAAAAACTCGGCTGCGGCTGCAGCCAACGGTGTGGCAAAATTTCTCCGTGGAATTGGAAGCGAGCCGCCAGCAGAAGTACTGGCTTGGCTACGCTACCCAGCTGAGCCGGTTGGTGCTTTTGGAGCGGGCGGGACTTTCGGCGATTGGGAACGCGGCGTAGCTGGTCCCGGCGGCGGAATGTCCCCTTCAATCCTGGCCATGGCGTCCAGGCCAATTTGCGATTCAATGGATTCCAAGAGGTGCATAATCGTCTTCGCCACGTCTTCTGGGTGCGGCACTTGCTCAAAGACGAAGCGCTCTTTTTCTGCGGCGGTTTGCACACTCACGTTGCCGTACCGGAAAATGCCAGCAAAGAACCCATGCACATCAGTCGTGACGTCCTGCACCCGAAAAAGCTTTTGCTCGGAAACCGTTCGGTAGAAAAGGCGCAACTGTTCAATGTTGATAATGCGTTCGTTAGTGATAATCCACGTATCCAAGTAAAAATTTAACCACGCAATGAAGAAGGCGAGTGCCCAAAAAAGTGCATACGTCCCAAAGAGGAGAATGGTAAAAGCGTACGCTGCGCTTGTCCCATCCACCAGGACGGTTGAGTACCGCCCCAGTACCCACCAGGCAGCGAGCGGGGGAATGATAAAAACAAAGTGAGCGAGAATCAAACGCAAGCCAAAGACCCAGTGCCGGTGCAAGAGCAGGACAACTTTCTCCCCCGGCACCATCCCCGGAAATGTGGGGCGCAACCTCATAGGGTTGGGGTACTGGAGAATGAGGGAAGTGGCACGGTAACAACCGCTGACCAGTCAACGCCCCGGAGTTCAGTGATCACCATGGTGACAATAATCAGAGAGAAAGCTAGGTATGCACAAGATGAGAGGACAGCAACTGGGGTGAGGAATCCAAAGCGCAGCACCTGCCGGATGGCGATAATACTGAAAAACCCCCAAGCCAAAAGCAGGAGGATGAAAGGGATGAGCATGAGCGACGCGCTAAATTCCATATCATTAGTATAGCTTTTTGGTCGAATCAAAGAAAGTCGACAAATGCTTGACAATGAACATCCAGCATTGTAAAGTCAGTTGAATAAAGAAAGTAATCTTGAAAACCTAAAACCCTTCGTGCAGGAGGAATACATGAACCCAATTCTTACTCTCGCAGAGGTAACCGAAGAACGTCGGAACCAACTGCGGTCATCTATCCGAGCGAGCATTGATCACAATGAACCAGGTGAGCCCATCTACCAACAGGAGGAACTCGCAGGATTTACTGTCTCAACGGTTGTGGGCTACAAGAACCCGCAGCAATTGGGATCGCTGGACGCCGAAGAACTTGCGATTCGGAACTTTGAAGCCGAGGTGCTCTCCAAGACCGGTACCATGCCTTTGGCCACACTACCCGCAAAGCTTTGGCAAGACTTCTGCCTGGCCTGCGGACTGTACCGCTTTGAAAACATGGATGCGCAGGGGCGCACAGGAATACTATTCCGACACGATGAATTTGAGAAAAAACTCTTATATTCTCAAAGAATGGAAGACACCGCGACGAAAATCACAATCATCCTAATGCTTCTCTCCTTTGTGGGAACATGCGTGCTCAGGTTGCAGAAAAGTGCAATATGGCTCCCAGTCGGGATCCTGACAATTTTATGCGTCATCACATTAATCGTCTTGGACTCAAAGAAAGCTAGTAAACTCCGATCCAATAGTGTCCATGAACAGCAGAGGCGTTTATGGGAACAAAAAAGGCTCAAAAACTACTGGCCAAATTTGTTCGACTATCCGGTAAATGGAAATGCATCAGTTATCGTCCACTTTCCCACGCCGCCACAAGAATTCGGGAATCGCTTGCTCGCTGTTCAGAGAGCCGACTACCATGCCTGTGTTGCGGTCACACCGGATGCTATTAGTATTGTGGAGGGGAGCTACCGACCTGATGCTGAACCTAATGTTGAACCTGTCCTATACGTCCGGAGTGCTGACGGCGCCACTGTGAGCCTCCTCGCTCAGTTCGGCGACTTTCCGAATGAGCAGGCTGCGATCACAATGGCACAAAAATGCGCCGAGCGGTACTACGCAAATTTGTAGTTTTCTATCATGCACCTTTCAGCCGACACCTCACCCGTGTCGGTTTTTGTATACCCAAAATATGAATACTTACTAACTCGCCAGCTTGCCAACGCACTAACTCGCTACCCCTCAGACCAACCTTTGCTGCAAATCCTTGGGCATCTCCCGCTCCAGGTGTGTGTACGCGGCGGGCGTGGCTACCCGACCCCGCGGGGTACGAGCGAGCAAGCCCATTTGCAAGAGGAACGGTTCCACCACATCTTCCAGCGTTTGCATGTCTTCACCGGTAGTTGCTGCGACCGTGCTCAAACCTACCGGCCCGCCATTAAATTGGTCAATGATCGTGGTGAGCACGCGCCGGTCAACCACATCCAGGCCCAGCGTATCAATGCCCAGCTGCTCCAGGGCTGCAGTTGCCGCGGGCACGGTAACCACGCCATCGTGCCGTACCTGAGCAAAGTCCCGAACCCGCTTCAGTAGTCGATTCGCAACCCGGGGGGTACGGCGCGCGCGGGTGGAGAGCAGCTGCTTGGCTGCTGGATCCAATGTGATATTCAGCAACCGAGCCGAGCGTTCCAAAATTGCCGCAATGTCTTCGTCCGTGTAGTAGTCCAAATGGAACGTCAACCCAAACCGGTCTCGAAGTGGCCCCGAGAGAAGCGCTAAACGCGTGGTCGCACCCACAATGGTGCAGTGCGGTAAATCCAAACGCAGCGTGCGGGCGCCGGGGCCTTTACCCACGACAATGTCGATGGCAAAATCTTCCAACGCCGGGTACAGAATTTCTTCCACGGCGCGGGGCAAGCGGTGGATTTCATCAATGAAGAGAATGTCACCTTCGGCCAGGTTAGTGAGAATGGCAGCCAGGTCACCCGCGCGCTCCAAGGCCGGACCACTGGTCACGCGGACAGTGGTGCCTAGCTCTTCGCCAATGACGTGTGCCAGCGTGGTCTTGCCCAAACCCGGGCCGCCGTACAGCAGCACGTGGTCCAGCGCTTCTTTGCGGTGCTGCGCTGCTCGAATAGCAATGACCAGGCTCTCCTTAATCTGCGACTGCCCCACGTACTCCGCCAATTTCTTTGGTCGCAGGCTAATGTCAAAAGTCTGCTCTTCTGGTTGCTCTTCCGGGGTCAGAACATTATTTATCACTTTCGCCATACCTTACTCTTGCAATGACGCAACGAGACTCCGAGCGTAAGCAACCAACAAGCGCGTACCTGCTCCGGTGGCACCTTTGGCCAAGTGCTGCCCTTCAATACTGGTCATAGTTGGCGCGATGTCCATGTGCGCCCATTTGGAAAACTTCTTGGCAAACTGCCACAGGAACGCAGCGGCGGTAATCGCCCCACCACTCCGACTTTTCCCTGTATTCGAGAAGTCTCCAAACGTGCCTTTTATTTCAGCTTCGTACTCTGTCCACAAAGGGAGCGGCCAGGCAAAATCTCCGCTCGTTTCCGCCAGCGTCCGCAATTCCTGAGAGAATGTTTCATTGGGGGAGAGCAGCGCTGCAGCACGATTTCCTAAGGCTACAACCGCGGCTCCGGTCAGTGTGGCCACATCAATAACTGCTGCGGGCTGGTAGCGTTCCGCATAGGTGAGGGCGTCAGCCAACAGAATGCGACCTTCGGCATCAGTGTGCATCACCTCAATAGTCTTGCCTGATAAACTCTTCAGCTGGTCACCTGGCCGGTACGCCGCGCCCGCCGACATATTCTCAGCCGCTGGGATAAGTCCAATGACCCGGACAGGGAGCTTCAGCTGCGCCACCGCCGCCAGGGCACCAATGACGGCTGCACCACCCGACATATCCATGTGCATCTCGTACATGGACGTATCTGGCTTCACATTCAAACCACCGGAATCAAAGGTCACCCCTTTACCAATGAAGACAAGTGGCTGGTCTTTGGCATGGCCTGGTGCGGCGTACTCCATGATGGTCAGCGTTGGGGGCGCATCAGAACCTCGGGCAACACCCAGGATGCCACCAGCACCCAACTTTTCTAAATCTTTCTTATGAAGAACGTGTACGCGGACACCGTGGTCCTTCCCAACGTTCACCGCAGCAGCAGAAACCCCCTCGGGTGTTAAGTCGCCACCCGGCGTGTTTGCCAAATCCCGCGCGTGATTCGTCGCGTCAGCAATCACCGTACCAGCCTTCACCCCGCGCTTCACTGCTGGGAGGATGCCTACTGCACAAAGCAGGGTGAGCTTGCGGACATTCGGCCAGCCACCCGTGGGCGAGCTGCGGTACCGCGTGTAATCGTAGTGTGCCAGGTGCGCGTTCTCCGTAATCACCTGGGCCACTGCCGAAGGAGAAGCATTCGCCCACGCCAAATCTTCCAAACGCACTGCCACATCCACCAAACGGTGCTGCTTTGCCACCATGACAATGCGTCGGCTCGCTACCATTGCTGTCCGATGGTTCCAGGTTTTCTTCTCACCTAATCCCAGCAGGAGTACTGACTTGCCGGTACTGCCGTAGGGGATCACCCGCACTTCATCAGCCCGGCCTGCAAATTCTTTGGACTTCACAAATGCAAGGACAGTTTGCTGCACACCACTGGGTAAACCGGAAAAGAACGGGTGCTGTCGCACCTCTGCCTTGGCAAAGAGGGCGAGAATCGTCACGCGGCTTGTGGGTTTGGAACGGTAGGGGACGGGAGTAACAATCATATGCGATAATGAAGGGGAAAATACTGTAGCTTGCCAAGCGTACCACCCTTTTTCAGAAGAATCAAGGCACTTTTTGGCTAACCTTAGCCAAATTCGCTCCCCAGGCCTTGACAGGATTTGCACCCAGTGCTAAGGTCACACGTTCTGAAAGAGGTGTTTTGCGTGTACAGCAGTGCTGTTCCCAAACGCACCACCTTGATAAACCAGCTAGCCATTTGCACCCCGATACAACCCCGGCAGGAGCAACCTGCAGCCACGACAAGCATGGGGGTTGTAGCGCGGTGGACACGGATTTTTTCTGCGTCCTACCACGTTACAATCTTCTTGGCTGCAGATTCCTCTTGCCCTCGGCTGCAGATGGGTAGCTGATTTTTGTTATTATTAGATTGAAGGGAAATAAACCGTAACCTAACAACGCACGTTACACTACACAAGGAGGTAAACGTGGTTCAAGACATTATCCGGTTAATCCTCGATTTCTTCGTTGCCACGAAATCCTGGATCATTACGGACATCGATTGGGGGACATTATTTCTTCTGTGCCTCGCAGCGACTGGTGGTTTACGCTACCTCGCTGCCAAGTACACGAAGAACTTTAATGCTGCTGAACTCCAGGAAAAGTGGTGGGGGAAAGCTGCTATTAAAGTCCATGAGGGGCGTAACCGCGTCCTTCGCTGGGGACTAACTGCATCATCCGTATTCTTGGCCTTCGCATTCATAACGGTCGGCAGTCAGAGAAATGGCGCAGTTGCCGATGCTGGATCTGGATTAACAAACCTTGAATCTGGACAGTACGAAATCATGATGAACTGCGGAGAAGAGACTGGCAAAACCGTTCTCTACTGTAGACAGCTACATCTAGATGAGGCAGAGCAAGTCGCACAGAAACCCGAAGGTTCAGTCTTCAAAGCGGGTGAGATGGAAATAGCAACAGGCACATCTTTGCAGCCTGGAGCATTCATTGAAATCTCCCTTTCACAGGGAAAAACCTGGATCAGCGGCTTGAGCGAGAATCAGGCGCAGGCGAGACTTGAGCAGAACGATAATATGTACCAGTCACTGAAACGTTCACTCGCAACTATGTTCTAGAACCAGTGATAACCTACTTCCCGAGCACACGGATCGTGCCCGACGACGAACCTCCCTTCCCCAAATTGTTCCTACCAAAAAGCCAGACGCTTCGGACGCCTGGTTTTTTCTTACCTACTTTTTTACGTACACAAGCTTATGTAGCGGGGGTTTGGGTATGACGAGCATGGTTGAAGGATAGAGGTGTGGATGCTTGTTAGGGTGGAGGTCTTGGGTTTGGTGAAAAAATGCAGAGCACCCTTCTTCCATACCCTATACCATAACGAGCATCCATACCCTTGCCTGACCCGCATCCCCCTCTTCCATCCACCATCGAAAACCTAACCTTAATCCTTCCCTCCCTTTGTCATTCTGAGTCTGACGAAGAATCTCCGAGGTTCATCCATAGTCTGGAGATCCTTCATATGATTCAGGATGACAGAAAAATAAAACGTTTGCCGCGTTACGACTCCGTACTACAATACCTGCCTCGTCGGCCACACCCCGCCAAAGGCGAGACTTCACAATTACAGAATGGCACGAGCCTTCAAGACCTCTACAGCTCTATGGCTTTACAGCTTTACGACTTCCTCACGCTGCTTGCTCAGCTGCAACTTCCTCAGCAGTGGCGCCAACCAACCAGACTTCCTGCCAGGCACGGTACTTACTGGTGAAGACTTTGGTGGTGGTCTTCCCATCTTTGGTCACCGTATAGGTAAACTCCGCTGACCCGCCGTTGTGCGCCCGCTCCAGACGCTTCTTCTGCCCCACGGCCATGTCTGTGGTCTTAATGTACTTCACCGCTGGTGGCTTGGTGACATTGAAAAGCTTGGGCGTAGAGGAGTGCGCCACGCGGCCATCTTTGGTACCGTAGAAGTCAAAGATGAGATCGTCTTTCACCACCCGAGTTTGGAGGAGCAAGGCTGTGGCGTAGTCGTTTGTGAATCGGAAATCTGGACTGGGATCGTAAATGGTAGCGTCCATGCCCACGGGCGGCTCGTAGTAGCTCACCCGGTAGCTGTGGTTCCGCCGTTCCAAGACGGGCAGGCCGGAATTGAGAATCAAACGGAACATGGTGGTACCAACCTGACAGAGACCGCCGCCAACTTCTGGGATGGTCCGATTACCTTTAATGACCAACTCTGGGAAGTACCCGTTGCTAAGTTCGATGGGGGACAGCGCTTTCACCAATGAAAATTCCTCGCCGGACTGAATCAGCAATCCATTCAGTAACCTCACCGCGTTGGCAATGTTCTTCCGGCGATTGGTAGGACTGCCGGCGAAATTCGTTTTCCCGGTCGCCACCAGCTCAGTAATGCCCAGCTCCGCTGCGCTGTCTGCCGCTGACTGCGGTTGGACAGTCGTCACTACAGCAACCGCAACACTTGCGTCTTTCCCAATGACCTGAGTGTTCAGCGCAGCCACCGTTGCCGCGTCATCAAGCTGCTTCCCAATTTTCCCGGCAGCAAACTCAGTAACTTTTCCTCCGCTGATCTGGAAACGCGCATCCTGGGCTTCCACATCGGTCTTCGCCCGAATGCTGTCTAGGGTTTTCTGTAACTTCGCTTCGGTAAACGCCAATGTGAACGACCCGCGCTTGGTACCAGGAATCACGTCCAGACCCCCAGCCACGGCTGCCGCGTTCAACGTTACCGCCTCACCATCCGGTACCTGCAAGGTTACCGGCGCACGGTCAACAATCTCTTGCGCATCATCAAAAAACTTTTCCACATCTGCAACCTTCACCTTCGCCACATCTTCACCTTCCACCAGAGTCACCGCTGGCTCGGCCAAGGCTTTCCAGACACGAACTACTTCGATGGCTGCTGGCTCGTACTGCAACGCTTTGCCGGCTTGCTCGGGTTTGGTTTGAAACGTACCGCCAACGTACTGCAGGTGTGCATCCTGTGCTGGATTGTCTTTCGCGCCGTACTGCTTGTGCAAGGCATCAGCAATGTAGGTTGGATCTGCTTCCATGGCTGGGTCAACATGTTTGCGGAAGAGCATGGCGCGCCAGGCCTGCAACGTGCTGCGTACCACGCCGAAGTTTCGACCATAGGCAAACGCCCCGTCCACACTGGCTTCCACATTCACATCCACCAGTGGGGGAGCCACGTCGCTGGCCGTAATCGCTTGCTGCGTCGCCAGGTTCGTGGTCTTCCCATCAATGGTTACTTTCACGCCTTTGTCGTACAGCACATCCATCCGAACATTCAGCAACTCTGTTGCTTCGGCCACGGTCTTCCCGCCCACGGGCATATTCCCAATCCACACTCCAGGGACAATGGTCTTGGCATAGAGTTTGGGCACGGCCACCAGGACAGCAACCAGGAGCACCAGCAACCCTAATGCAAACCAGCCATCTGGTCCACGGACTTTCTTGGCCTGCTTGCGCACGTGGTGAAGGAAATTCCGCTTCATGCCGGTGGATGGCTTTGGAGAATCGTGTTCAGGGCTTTGCGAGAAACCTCAGCGTGATCATGCGCTGGCACGTTGACGACGGTCACGGTGATGTCCACCACCGAAGCCACCCTGCTGCCAATGGGCAGCTGCCGGGTTTGCCACTGCAGCACTTGGCCGTCATCGCAGTGGATGGTAGCCAGGCCGCCGTCAATTTTTTCAATCACTCCACGCATAAAAAGTAAGGGATTGGAGCTAACAAAAAACGGTGGGAAACGCCCACCGCACAGACTCTTGCCGCGCGTGCGGACGAAAAGGGACGTTACTCGTCCTCACTCTTCACTTTCAAAACCTGGGTCTTGGCGGTTTTGACTTTGGGGATGGTAATGGTCAGGACACCATTCTTCATGCTGGCATCAGCTTTCTCGCTCAGCACATCCACCGGCAGCACAATGGACCGGGAAAACCCGCCCCAGTAGCACTCCTGGGTGAAGTACTGCTCGTCATCTACCTGCTGGTCATTGTGCCGTACGCCGCGGATGGTCACCAGGTCATTACTCACCGCCACATCCAGGTCTTCCGAACGCACTCCAGCCACCGTGGACTGAATGACAATGCTGTCTGGGGTTTGAAAAACGTCGACTGCCAGTTGGCCGTCGTACCGCTCTTCCAGCCAGTCTTTCTGTGGGACAGCATTTCCCTCCGCCACCGCCACATTTTTGGTTTGCACTTTCTTTGGCATGGTGCATGTACTATACCAACTTTTGACCGGATACGCAACAACCCCTGGAATAAAAAAGTCCGCAGTACGTATACTGCGGGCTGAAAGAACATAATTCAGTTTAATATGTCTCGGTTACCTGCAACTCGTTTTCCAGTAAACCAAGAATGTTCAAGACGTGGTTAAGAATGCTGGAAGGGACTTGAATGTAATAAGAACCCAAAATTCTTGTCTGCCCCTTGATCATCGATGGGCATCTGTGTCGTATTCCCTCCGCATCATTGTACTCGCTATACTGAAATACAGTCATTACCTGCACCTCAATGGTATACGTCCCATGGGTCTCATCAAGCTTCGCCGAAAGAATAGATACGCACTTTAAGGGAATTTCATTCTTTAAACTTGAAAATAACCGTGAGGCATCACTACTTGCATAATCATGCAGGCCATGCAATTGTGCCGCAGTAACCCCAATGAGTTTTAGGATGATAAATTTGTTAAACACTGTTACCTCCGTACTGCCTTTCGAGCACTGCTCGCTGCAGTTGTTTATGTTATACCCCTGGCACTGCCAGGGTGTGGGTTTCAGAACACCTTACGCCGGTAGGGTGTAGTCGTCAAGAGGAAAACCTTCAGCCCGAATAAGATAGGGAAGGGTATGCCAAACGTGTTCTTCTTGCGCTCCTGGTTCTTTGCACCTTAGTCTTCCCCATCAGGGTTACCTCCCCCTCCCCCCTCCTTCAAAAGGAGGGGAGGAGTTTGCGGTTCATTACAGACCAAGTCTGTTTGTATCTGTCCTCCCCTTTCCAAGGGGGCCAGCAGGCGGGTGCGACCCATCGGAAGCACCCCGGGGTTAGGAGGGGTAACCCTTACTGGCCCAAAGTCTGTACTACAAAAATCTAGATTGCTTCAAATCAAGCCAAATTTTCACAGACCCCTCCCTCCCCATCCCAAACCTCCACCCTCCAACCTAACGAGCCTCCACACCTCTACCTCCCGTTCAATAATCCCTGGTCGAGCTGCGGGACCTCACACCGCGGGGCGTAACTCCTTTCTTTTCATAATTTCCGGCGGAGCCGGATCCGGCTTCGCCGGACGTATTTTCGTATCTTTATTTCGTAATTCGTAATGTACCAAAAACCCGACCATGTGGCCGGGTTCGTGGGAAAATTGTTGCAACAATTACGGATTCATCAAGGCTCGACCTTGCGCTTGGGTCACTACCTGAATCCCGCTGGCAGTAATCGCGTTGACGATATTCTGCAGCATTGCTGGGGTGTTGTAGTACACACCCGTGTCTGGCCCGGGGGTGTTGGTCTGCTCGTGCAATTCCAGCATCAGCCAGGTCTTGTTGGCTTTGGCTTGGTTAATCCAGCCCTGCACATCCGCCAGCGTGGTGGTGGACTCAACGTGCTTGTCCAGCAAGGCAAACTTGTTGGAGCCCGGGAAGTTGTACCCATCGCTCACGCTCCGGGCGCTGGTGAAGCCTGCGTCTTGCACCATCTGCCGAATGGCGGCATTGTGCACGCCATAAGGGTACACAAAGCTCGTTGCTGTAATGCCGCGCGCTGCCAGGTCTGCTTTGGAACCGACAATTTCTGCCTGCGCCTGTGCCAAAGTCAGCGAGGCCAGATCAGCATGCGTACGGGTGTGTGCGCCAATTTCGTGACCGTCAGCTTGGAGCTGCTGCACCTGGGTCCAGGTCATGTACCCATCTGAACCAATGCCAACACTTGGATCTGTAATAGCGAAGAAGCTAGCCTTGATACCAGCGGCATTAAGAATTGGCCGAGCCACCGTGTAGTGATCCAAAATTGTGTCGTCGAAGTCCAGGGTGATCATCCCGTTGGCAAAGTTCAGCGCACCAGAGGTGATATCCATGGCAACGTAGTTATCAATAGTCAACGTCCCCACGCTCACCAGGGATTGGAAAACGGTGAAGGAGTCCGAACCAGCCGGGGAGGTGAACTGGCTGTTGAAGGTCGTCCAGGCAGCGCTGGCTGCAGGGTCACCCAACCAGGCGTAAGTGTACGAACCATCAGTCATGTGAAACTCAATGGACACGTTCGTCGCCACGTTTGCAGCGTAGTCAAAGGCGATCGTGTACGTCTTCCCACCGGAGGTGGCCACGGGGTTGAACACCCACTTGGCATCACCGGAGGTGTAGCTGGTCACCTGCACTTTTGCGCCGTTGCCGGTCTTCCCTGCCACGGGATACGTGAAGACTGGCGTGAGCGTACCCCAGTATCCCGTCGTCCACGATAGCGGCTGAGAAGGCGTGCCAGGCGTTAGGCTTTCCAAATCGCCGTTCGCAATCAAGTTTGGGGTTGTTGGGGTTGTGACGTGCAGGCTGAAGGAGTACGCATCTACATCCAAAGTACCTGTGCGCCGAAGCACTTGGCGCAAGGACATGGAGGTCACACCCGCGGGGATGGTGACGACTTTGGTGAATGTCTTCCAGGCATTTGTTCCGGACACGGTTCCCAGGGAGACCGTGGATGAAACACCGCCGGCGCGTTTGTAGACTGCCAAGACTGTGCTGGAAACGCCGGACTTGGAGGAAACGGACAGATCATACTGCAGCCCTGCGGTCACAGGAAAGTTGGCAGACGCCCAGCCAATATCACCGGATTTATACGTGGTCACGGTAATCCGCGCTGCCTTCGCCCCGTCAAAGGCTGGGGTAGCGGGGTAAGTAAAGGTCGCCCGATTCCGTGAGGAGCCATTCACCTTGGACCACGAGGTTGGGCTGGTGGTTCCCGTCTCAAAGGATGGGTTGAGTACGAGGTTCACACCCGCAGCCACCGCTGCCGATGGGCGCAGTGGGAGCACGGCAATGGTAAGTGCGAGCACGGAGAGCACAGCGAGGACTTTCTTCATACGGTAACGGTTAGGCGAACTGAGATGGAAAAGGGAAAGAATTACTTGACTTCCTCAACTTCCGGGTTTTTGCGTCGGGAGTCGTGGAGGGCGACAAAGCCAAAGCTGAGCAAGAGCATGCCCAGGCCAAAGATGCCGTAGTCAGATGCTGAGGCACCTGTCGCTGCCAGTTCGCCCTTCACTTGCGGCACTGCGATGCGCAGGGTTGCCGTGGCAGTAATAGGATCTACAGCTGTGGCAGACACCTTCGCGGTGTTGGGGTATGTACCAGCTTTCACGCCCGAACCAATTTTCACCAACGCGGTTACGGTTTGGCTAGCTCCCGCAGCGATGCTGGCGAAGGTCCAAGTCTTGGTGATTTTCCCACCATCCAAGAACGTAAAGCCAGTTGGGAGCGTGTCTGTAATAACCACGTTGGCAACCTTGAGCGTGCCCGTGTTCTTCACCACCATGGTGTACGTCACCACCTGTCCAGGATTTGCCATGGTCGCACTCACGGTTTTGGTCAGCGTCAATGTTGGTTTGAGAGTTGGGGTAATCGATGGGGTTTGCTCACCCAAGACTGCTGGCACGCGGACTTCAACGGCAGAGGTTGCGGTCACCGTGCTGGTGTTACTGCCTTTGGCCGTCGCCGTGTTGGTAAAGCTGCCCGCCTTCTGGCTGGCGCTTACCGTCACTGTGTAGGTCGTGGTCACAGACGCACCAGGCGCAATGTTCCCCAGGGCAAAGGTCTTGGTGGTACCACCCGTGGTGTAGGTGAAACCACTGGGCAAGACGTCCGTCAGCACAACTGCATTGGCGCTATCCGTCGCGCTCGCTGCGTTCGTAACCACAACGGTATACGTGACCGCTGCACCAGGATTCACAAAACTGGCAGCGGAGTGCGTTTTGGTAATAGACAAGCTTGGTGCGGAAGTAACCGTGGTCGTGACAGTGTCTGACACTGGTTCAGTTTGATCTGTATCCAAGGTCGCAACGTTCGTCAGTACTGTGCCATTGGCCAGGGGGCTGTTCACTTTCACCGTGACGGACACCGTGCCGCTGGTACCAGGCGCTTGCGTGCCCAGGTTCCAGGTAACCGTGCTGCCACTCAGCGCGCCGCTGTTGTCTGCAGAGACAAAGCTGGTGTTGGCTGGCAGGGGATCGGTAATGGTCACATTGGTTGCCGCAGGTGCGCCCGTAACCGTCCAGTTGATGGTGTAGGTCGCATTGGCACCTGCAGCGGCCGTGGCGGGACCTTGCTTGTCGATAGTTGTGGAAAGATTCTTCGTATTCGTATACGTGCAGGTGTACGTGACGCCAGTTGCCACGGCAAAGCTCACTTCCTCGTTCTGCGCAACTTGCACTGTACCCCGGCCATCCACACAACTGACGCTGGTGAAGTGGAAACCAGACTTCTGGTCTTCCTTCACCGTCACGGTCGTACCAGGTGTCGCGTACTGCGTGCCACCCGTAGCAAAATTTTGGTTGCCGTTGTTCAGATCCCACGTCCAGTTTGTGGCACCCACAACATCTTCAGCATCCAGTACGTCGCCGTCGCCATTCATGTCCACATTCTTCAGCACGGTTATGCGAGCCTGCTCTTGGTTGCCAAAGTCGCAAACCAGGTTGTACGGGTCTTCGGGTGCAGCTGGAGAGCAGGTGTCGCCTTGCTGCGGGTCGAGAATAGAGACTGTGTGGCAGCCGTTCGCAGTACCGGGGAAAGTTTGGTTCCAACCTGCAACTGTAGTTTCGCACACACGGTACGTGCCGTAGGGCAGATCTTCAAAATGATACCATCCATAATCATCTATAGCGTTGTACTCGTTTGGACCATGCACATTCGTCGTGGAGGCAGTCTGCTCACCAGCATCGAGGACGCCATTGCTGTTGGTATCTAAGAAAACCTGCCAGCCGCCAATTTGCGCTGGAGCAACTTCATCCCACTGGCCATTCCCATTCAGGTCATTCCACTTTTGGCCGTTAATGGAGGCCGTATCTATTGTATTAATAAAAATGCAGCTAATTGCATCTGTGTTCACCGGAATTCCGGTTACCGCGAACGCCGCTGGATCAACCGTTCCCACTGGTGCGCCGGCCGCATTGGTGCAGCGTGCATCTGCGAAGTGGAAACCAGTGGAGTAGCCAGACTCCTGCAGCGAGTAGGTTCCGTTGTACACATCGAAGGTCAGGAAACCGGTGTCGGTGGTGGTTTGGGTTTGCGTTGCCGCAAGGGCGTCCTCCACCGTAAAATCCCAGCCGCTCAAAATTGGATCCGCGGTAGTGCCGTTGATATCAACCACGCCATCACCATTTGTGTCAAACTGCTTCTGGACGCTAATGGTGCCGTCAAGTGTGGCAGCGCTGGCTGTCAGGGGACGAATAACGGAGCTGAGCATGCCCAGGTTGGAGATGGTCACAGTGATGACCAACACATGGAGACCTTTTTTCAGATTCTGCAAAAAGGCGCGGCGCTGAATAGCGCGGCGATTCCGAAAGAGAGATACCCGACTGTAGATGCGTTGCATAGGCTTGTAACGTTACCAAAGAGAAGTGCCCACGAAAATGTAAGGGGGGATTTTTGGCTGAATTTTAGTGTTGGTGCCTGCTTCTGTATTTCGGCTAGTAATGCTTTTTATCATTTTTGTGAACCGCTGTCAATTTAAAACTTATCCCTTGACAGTATGAGTTAAATATGTTAAAAAGTGACATTTTTCACACTTTCCATGGCCGACTTTTGCCGCACTTCGTAACGGGAAAGGACGCACTTTGCAAACGGAAAAGCTCAACGCAAGTTGGGCTAATCTGGACAGGAGGACAAAAATGCGCTATACTGTGTATTCTATGACAAAAAGACACGCATTCTCAGTGGTGCTCCTCTTTAGCATAGTCGTGCTCGCAGTCACCATCGGGGTCGCCATTGCGGCCCAGCAAGAAGAAGCCCCAACCGTGGCCGTGTCCACGAATGAGGAGGTTTTGGTAAATGCGTATGAGATACCATACGTCGACGGGATGGTAGAAGGCGAAATGGTCAATTCCGCCGTGCTTGTGGTTCCCGAAATGATGAATGTGAATGCTACAGCGGACGTACAAACCAATACCGCGGCCGCACAACCAACGACGGCGAAGCAGGCGACGAAGAAGGCCGTGCCGGTGAAGAAGAAAACCCCGGTGAAGAAAAATACGAACGTGACGAAGCCAACGAATACATCGGCGAACACGAACACCGCTGTCAATACGAATAGCGCGCCGGCACCCACTTCCACTGCAGACTTGTTTGACGCAGCCAAAAAAGAGATCACCATGCAGCTGGTTTCCAGCGCAGAGAACTCGACGCTGAACTGGAAGGCGCAGTACGGCTACATTGAAGATATTGGCGATAGCCGGGGCTACACCGGTGGCATCATTGGCTTCACCTCTGGCACGCATGACATGTTACAAATGGTGCAGTACTACGCACAAATTGCGCCCGGCAATATTTTACAGAAGTACATTCCTGCCTTACAGCAGGTTGATGGCTCCAGTTCGCATAGCGGCCTGGGTACGGCCTACGTGAATGACTGGAAGACAGCAGCCGCTGATCCAAAATTCCAAGAAGCGCAGAACCACGAACGTGACGTGGTGTACTTCAACCCGGCAGTGAACCAAGCCAAAGCTGATGGCCTGCGCGCTTTGGGGCAGTTCATCTACTACGATGCCATGGTTATGCACGGCCCGGGGAATGATTCCGTGAGCTTCGGCGGTATCCGCGCGACGGCCTTGAAGAAAGCGAAGAGCCCCGCGCAGGGTGGCAATGAAACCACCTACCTCCACGCATTTTTGGATGCCCGCAAAGCAGCCATGCTTACCGAAGCCGCGCATGATGACACCAGCCGAGTGGACACGGCGCAGCGAGTGTTCTTGAACGCCGGCAATCTTGACTTGAACACACCCCTCAGCTGGAAAACCTACGGAGACAGTTACACCATCAAATAATAATTTCAGGGTAGCAACGGCAAAAACCACCAGCACCGAAAGGTGCGGGCGGTTTTTTTATGTCTCGTGGTGAATGCTATCGACTGACACTTTCACCTTTGCTTCCTGCAGAAGCTGCAAGTGGTAGGTGTGCACGTCACCCCGCTTCCGCACTTTATTCCAATTTGGTGCGGCACCTTCAATTGCTTTAATCACGCTGCGCGCCACCACCAGGAAAATGAGAACGCGGTAGAAAATGCGTTGCACGGGGAGCAGGAGTAGTAGCCAACGCCGTCTATTCTCTTGCCAGAAGGCCAACGCGGCATAGGTAAAATCCACGCCCACAAAAATGAGGTAGAGCAAGAAGGTGGAACGACCAAAGCCGGTCACCAGCGCCAGGATGAGCAAGATATCCATGAGCGGGATGAGCAACGGCAGCACCACCGTAAAGAAAAAAGTGTTTGGCAGCACAGCCCAGCCCAACGCCGGCCGACGGAAACTAAACGTGTAGCGCTTGTACTTCCACAGGCACTGGACCGTGCCAAAAATCCAGCGGAACCGCTGCTTGGCAAAGTCTTTGACATGGTACGGCGTCTCGCTGTACGCCCGGGCCTGGGGTTCGTACACTACCCGGTGGCCGGCAGCCAGCAGCGCCAGGGTAAGGTCTTGGTCTTCCACCAACGTATCAACACTGTACCCGCCTGCCGCCAGCACGAAAGATTTTCGCCAAGCCCCAACCGGACCCGGCACAATTCCCACGGCATTAATGGTATTGAAGCCTTGCTTATCCATGTTTTGGGAAATGACGTACTCCGCCGCTTGGAAGAGATTGAGGATATTTCGTGACCGCGTGGTGCACACTTTCCCCGCCACCGCGCCCACATTAGGATCACGAAAATGCTGCACCATGTTGGTAATTGTCTCCCGATCAAAAATCGTGTCACCATCCAAGGTGACCACAACGTCACTCTGCGCCCGCGCAAAACCATAATTCAGCGCTTGCGCTTTTCCGCCATTCTCAATGGTCAGCAGTTGCAAACGCTTGGGGTGTTGCTTCACCAACTGCTGCACAATTTTCTCCGTGTTATCTTTGGAACCGTCATTGATCACCAGTACCTGGATATTCCTATACGTATTCCGGAGGACGCTTTTCACCGTCGCGCCAATATTCTCTTCCTCGTTGTACGCCGGAATGATAACCGATACCAATCCTTTCCACTGCTCGTGCTTGGCCTTCGCTTTCCACACGGCGTACCCGCGGAGGAGCAAAGCGAAGAACAGCCGAATGGCTACCAGGAGTAGCACGCTCTTCACAATCCACACAATGCCCGTGGCAAAGTACGGTGCAATCCACATGTACAGCCGGGTTGCTTGGGTGAAGAGAAAAACGTCATTCAGCTTACTGGGGGGTAGGGGTTGGTAGGTGGTCTCCTCCAGTGCCTGCACAATGGCCAAGCGGGTAGGGAGGTTCACTTGGCCACTTGTGTCTCCCACGTTACGTTGGCCTTGCCACGTTGCCACTGCACGCTGCGTTGAAGGCCCGTAGACGCCGCCCTGGTCAACAATGGGAAAGCCGGTCATGATCAAAAATTCTTGCAAGGCAGTCACCGAGCCCTGCGTCTTCGCATCCACGGCGCCCAGTTTCAAGTCATGGGTGATAACCATTTTCTTTGCCGCATCCAGGCCCAGCAGGTCGGACGCCGTGGCGAAGGTATACCCCCGCTTTCGTAATTCTTTAATCATCCCAGGCAAAGCTTCCACGGTGTGGTGCTCGCTGCTCCCATCATGGAGGAGGATAATGTGGCCGCCGTTCTCCAGCTGCTTCACCAAATCCTCCACAATGTCTTTGGATGACGTTGCCAGCCAGTCTTTGGGATCAACATCTGCGCCCACGACCACGTACCCATCTTGCACGGCCCAAGCAAGTTCTGGGCGTGACCCCGGAAATGTCGTGGTGGGGTCGCTGCCAATGTCCAGGAGAAAAGGTGGGCGATACAAACGAATGGGTTGGCCGGTCACCGACTCAATCATTGTCGCGGCTAGGTTGAGCTCCAGCCGCAGCCGCCAGGGCGCAGCGTGGACCGACGGGGCGTGCGTGAAGCTGTGATTCCCAATTTCAAAACCCCGCTCTGCAACCTGCTTCACCAAATCTGGATACCGCAGCGCACGCGAGCCAATGAAGAAAAAAGTGGCAGGTACTTTTTCTTTCTCCAGCACGTCCATGATTGCCTCGGTGCGGCCAGGAAACGGGCCATCGTCAAAAGTTAACGCCAGGACCTTTGAAGATCCTACGTTGTTGTAGTAGTAGTTGATATTAATTTGGGCGGGCGGGCGCGAAGCGGAGAGCAGTCCGTAGGAAAAAAAGGTTGTGGTGACCACGGCACTTGCCAAGACAACAACTACCATTCCACGAAAAATCAGCTTCCGAAGGCGTCCGGAACTGTAGAAAATCATATTGGATCGAAACGAGCAAAAAACGTTTGGGCATGGCCTGATATCTTGCCTATTTTTAGCGGATTTGTCAAATTGGAATCACTCAATTGTGAACAGCTGCTGGTAAGGGTTATGGCTTGCAACAAGTGGGGGATGCAGATCAGAAAAGCCTTTTCCGTCGTAGCAAAAACAGAGATTCAATTCCATTACCCCGGTTTTGTGGGTCTTTACATACATAGATGTGCTATGTATAGTGGAATCACGTTTGATTACCTAACGCATCTTGGGAACGTATGGAGATTAACAAAGACCTGATTGCCGCCTCTTCTACCCCAATTGTCCTTGCCACTTTGGTACAGCAGGAGAATTACGGCTACGCAATCCTCAAACAGGTGCAGGAAGCTTCTGCCCGCCAAATCACCTGGACCGACGGCATGCTCTACCCCGTCCTGCATCGCCTGGAGCGGCTGGGATTTATTGAAGGGCAGTGGAAAGCCGCGGAGAATGGACGGAAGCGGAAGTACTACCGCATCACCGCCAGTGGTAAAACGCAGCTGGCGGAAGAACTTGAGCAGTGGCGGGCAGTTGAAGCGACAATTCGGGGAATCGGTTCCACGCTGCTCCAATCATTTCACCCTGCAGCCGTAGTCTAAGCAACGCATATGCCAACACCCCAGACCGAACAGCTTGAGGAGCAAATCAATCAGTGGCGAAACTTCCTCCAGCGCCACCAAGTTATCCAGGCAACCGACGTGGCCGAACTGGAAGACCATCTGCGCGAGCACATCACCGGGCTGACCGATGCCGGCTTAGCTGCGGATGAAGCGTTTCTGATTGCCGTCAAGCGGATGGGGAATCTGGATGCACTGTCCAAAGAATTCGCCCGGGAGCATTCGGATCGGCTGTGGAAGCAGCTCGTGCTCACTTCTCCGGATGCAGAGCACTCCAAGCGGGGGAGCCGCAGAGAAACAGCCGTCGCTTTTGGCTTGGCGATAGTCGCGGGCTTACTGGTGAAGCTTCCGACGATCTTCGGCCTGGATATTGAGCATGATGAAAGTTTCTACATGCGGAATATCAGCTTCTTCGTCCTGCCCATCTTGGCTGCCTACTTCATCTGGAAGCGGGGCGTCTCTCGTCAGACGATCATTCCCGCGGCTATTGGGTTTGTCATTGGTGCGATAGGTGCGAACGCCTACCCTTTCCTGGCCGGCGGCTCCACCGAAGCTCTCACCAGCTTGCACGTGCCCATTGCAATGTGGCTCATTGTGGGTCTGGCCTATGCCGGAAAACGCTGGCGTGACGTTGCCGGCCGCATGGACTTCATCCGCTACACAGGCGAGCTGCTCATTTACTACGTGCTCATTGCCTTGGGTGGCGGCGTGCTCACTGGCTTTCTCTTTGCGATTTTTCAGTCAATCGGTTTCAATGTAGAGCCAATTGTTGGCACCTGGATTATCCCGTGCGGTGCAGCGGGAGCGGTTATCATTGGCTCGTGGTTGGTGGAAGCGAAGCAGAGTGTGATTGAAAACATGGCGCCAGTGTTAACCCGGCTGTTCACGCCCCTCTTCGCCATCGTCTTGGTGGTGTTCCTGGTCACCATCGTGGTGTCAGGCCATGGCATAGACGTTGACCGCAACATCCTCATTGCCTTCGATTTGCTCTTAGTGGTCGTCCTTGGCTTGCTGGTCTACTCCATCTCCGCCCGCGCCCCGCTGGCCCCTCGCAACGCCTTTGATGTCTTGCAAGTGGTCCTGCTGGTGAGCGCCCTCTTGGCCGATGCAGTGGCACTGTGGGCAATTGCCTCGCGCATCTCTGAATTCGGCTTTAGCCCAAACCGGGTTGCGGCCTTGGGCGAAAATTTTATCTTGCTCGTCAATCTTGCGTGGTCAACCGTGCTGTACGTGCGTTTCCTCCGCGGGCGGGGGACGTTCGCGCACATTGAGCGATGGCAAACGAACTACATACCGGTCTATGCAGCCTGGGCTTCCCTTGTCATCTTCCTCTTCCCACCACTCTTCGGGTTCAAGTAAAGAGGGAGGCGGGGTTTAATGCTCGTTCGAAGACGCGCAAGCCTAAATGCAGAAAACTTTTCGCCGGGGGTAAGTAACCCATCAAGTCCTAGGCAAAACCCTTGACCGCAGGTATTATTCGTTATAGGTTGCTGTATCACGGCCCTATCGTCTAACGGTTAGGACATCGGCTTTTCAAGCCGGTAATCGGGGTTCGATTCCCCGTGGGGCTACCAAGCTAGATTTATTCCCGTCAAACATCCTATTCATCTCGTAGATTGGGGACAATTTGGCGTTTCCAAACCTCTTCCCATTAAATTGGAGCTTATCTTGAAAAACAAGTTTCTGGAATTGTAATCGCCCAGCATAATCGGCCTCGCGCCAGGTTTTTGCTGTGTTTCGAACAAAGCTAAAACAGGCGTCTAAAGTTTTCTCCATGTCTAAGCCCTCATACTGCTTTTCATTCAGCTGCTGGTATTTATTCGCTATTTGTAAATTGACGGCATTTTTTTGTTCACTAAACTCGTCATCAGTTAGCTTGCCTTGACGCATCATGGTAAATACACGATCTCTCTCAGCCTCAAGTCGTGTAAGCTCTAATCTCGCTTTCTGATTTTGTGAGCTAATGTTTTTGTAGTTATTTTGCCAAATATCGATAACTATTGCCTTAAACCATTTTTCGTATTTTAGGCTTGGCGTAATTGACTCCAAATACTCTACGAACTCTTGTTCAAAAGATTCGCGAGGGATGCTCTTGGCTTTAGAACAACTTTTTTTGTAATGATGATAATAGGAATATCGTTGACTGGCACGCCCTGTAGAAGTACTTCCTGTAAAACTCGTGCCGCACTCTTCGCACACTACAACTCCTCTAAGCGGATACATGGGGTTATTTGCCGATCGAGGTGCCGCGTGGCCTTTTAAGTTCTTGCTGTTTGGCTGACAACTTAAGTAAAGCTCTTCACTAATCAATGGCGGGAAACTACCTTTGTGTTCTTCACCAAACGCCTCTATGTGACCGTAATAAATTGGATTGCGTAGTATCTTCTCAATCAGCTGAGCGCGTGGGCGCTTGCCATACCTCGTGCGCATTCCAGCCGTGTCCATTAAATTAGCAATTGCCTTATACGTGTATATGCCTTTTGCGTACAAATTGAAGATTTGTTTTATATGTGGCGCAGTTAATTCATCCGGCGAGATATTTTTTACCCCGCCCACACGTTTATATCCAAGCGGCGCAGACCAAACCCAAGCCCCTTGTCGAATTCTTTCAAGCATTCCTCCCCGTGTTCGTTCAGTACGAACATTGTTATCAAACTCTGCAAAAACTGAAAGCATACCTTCCATCGCTTTTCCTATTGGCGAATCATTGATCGGTTCAGTTGCCGACTTCAGCTCAGCGCCATACTTTTTTAACAATGCCCGAACAGTCACATGGTCTTCTTGATTTCGAGCAAAGCGGTCAAGTTTGTAAACAACAAAATACCCAATGTTATTTTTTTGGATGCCACAAAATTGGATTGCCTTATTAAACTCTGTCCGATCTGCACTCTTTGCGGATTCACCTTGTTCAATAAAAACTTTAACAACTTCAATATGGTTTCGAAGGCAATACTCCCCACAGGCCTTTTCCTGAGATTCAAGGCTGGTGTTATCTACCTGATCTTTTGAGGAAACACGAACGTATATAACTCCTCGTTTGATATTTTGTTCTTTAGTAGTCATCGCATTTATATATTAGCGTCTTCTTTAAAAGTTGGCATTACCCAAGTGGGATTTTTGGAAACACCCCCTTGTTTTTGAGTGGATTCAAAAGCCAGAGTGGCTAGTTCATACATAGAATCACGAAGATGAACAATTTCCTCATCAGAAAGTTCAGAAAGGCTTGGCTCAATTTGTCTACACTGTTTAATCGTCAACATGGTATTCTGGCCAGCGATATGTTTCGTAAAGATATTGGCTGATAATTTGATCTGCTAAGGCCATCATTGGCATTCCTTCGCGAGCGGCAAAAATCTTCAACCCTTTATGGTTACCTTTTGCAACCCTGATCTGCTTTGTCTGGTTTGCTTCTTGTCGCTTAGTTGACATATTACCCACCGGATTAGTTACTTAAGGCACCTTCCCTCTCCCCAGTCTGCCGCCGGTGATAGTAGTCTTATAGTATTTACTGCTAGTACTATGAGACTGCTTATCATCACCGTTTGGCGAGCTGGTCTAGAGGCGTAGCTCACAATCTTCAAAGGATTTATTTACTGTCGCCCTTTGAGCACTGTGAGTGTGCTCCTCGCGACATTTTGATTATGCACGCGCTAACTTATCCCCAGCTTTTTGGACATAATTAAATGGGAAACAAAAAAAGCCCATTATGGGCCAATTCAGCTTTACTTAAAATTAGTGAAGTTTTTTTCTTACTCTTTCATAACACCTTTGGCTGCAAAAAAGCAGTTGTTCGCCACTTAATACGTGGCTTTTGAGTAAAGGGGAAAACACCCCACAACAACTACAACTACCAACAAAGCTTTTGTCATCTTTTTTCCTTCCTCTTCTGAGTGCGTTAGAACCCATTTGGCAATGCCGGTTCTCTGTCCTTGTACATCGTTCATATATTTTCGTCCGTATCAAAAGTTTGCCACAACGAGGACATGCTGTGTTACATGTGTGACTATTTATCTTGCGAAGATATATAAGTTTTTTTAATTTGTACTTCTTTTTAAGATAACGGATTAAAATCGGGAAATATCTATCGATGCAATTGTTTATGAATTGTACTGACCTCGCCTTTTCTAAAGGAAGTATACCGTTTTTCGTCTTTGAAAGAATCGATCGAAGATACTTAAACGCAATTTCGGAGAGTTCTCTAAGCGTAGTTTCTGACAAATGGTATTTATTGATTAAATGATTTGCAAAGTCCTCTGATGTCTCAGTCAGTGGTTTTATTTTAAAAACCTTTTTTGGGAGAATGTTTTTTTCTACTAAAGTTTCATAGCCCGAATACGCTCTGTTTGCATTAAAGAACGCTGCGACTTCCATTCCAACTGACATAATGCTATGAAACTTATCATCATTTATACACGACTTGATTTGATGGAGATACGTTTTATTCGCATTCAAAAATCCACTACGTAGAACATCAAAATCCACGGTCTTTTTTCTTCGTAACCACCGATAATACGCCTTTGAAAGACTCGGATTATCCTTTACATTTATCATTTTTTCGAGTAAAATTGATATGTTTCACTCTAATTATCAAGCAATTGAAGTATAAATACTAGCAATTTAATTTTATCGCCTAAACCTTAGCTTTGCTAGGGCATGGCAACAAAACCGTTCAGAGTATAAAGCTCCTCGTCCAGAGCACTCTGAACGGTCATGCTCCGAAAGGGGTATGGGTGGCCGAAAGGTCATCGCTGGCGGGGGGCTTTGTGCTTTCTACCAGATAAAACCGTTCAGAGATATGGATTGGAATATAATTGCAAACTTTTTCATAATTTCAATAACTGGAGTTTTAGGATATTTACTCCTATGGCGTAGCCATGTAAAGAAAAAGGAAACTCAAGAAACTTTGGCCACATTGCTAATTGGTGGCAGTATAATTTGGCAATATGGTAGCACTGGCTTAACACTCGGCGTCATTTACGTAACAGCATTTTGGTTAATCGGAAGCCTTCACAATAAGAAATTAACATATTTCTGGAAATCAGCAGCGTCTGAAAATGTTGATGGTCGCGCAATCTCAACTTACTATCACGGATGGATAACAATTTTTGGTTTAGCAATCCCATGTTTTTGGTTATTTATGGGTTTAATATATAAGTTATTTTCTTAGTTTGAATCATTATGAAAAAAAGTGTTAAAAAATCTAGAAGACCTAGTACAAACTGGGGCCAAAGGTTTACTAAAGCGCTGAATCGTGGCATCCAAGAAAGCATAAAGGATGATGGGGACGACCCTACAATGAGATCCCTTAGAGATTTAGCAACCGAAGAACTAAAAGCTCAAAGAACTAAACGAAAGGGTAAAAAAGGATTATCTTGGAAAGGCTGGGGAAAAAAGCGGGGAGATGTTAAGGCGGCCATTATAGGAATCTAGGCTAGCGCGAATATAATACAGCAATCATCACAGATAATTGTTTTAAGCGTATAATTAGAATATGTACGTATTTTGGGCAATTGTAGCCATAATTATAATTTGGAGTGTTGTTAAACATTTCGTTGACAAACATCGTCAAAAGCTTCGAGATCAAGCTGCTTTTGAGGTTGCTGGTAATTTAGACACAGCCACTTTAGTTTCAGAAATTGTTCAACTCGGGCCATCTATCATGCCGGACGAGGTCAATGAAAAAGTTAAGGGCAGAGGATTTATTCATCAAATGCTGCTTGAGAAAAATGATAACCGACTAAAATGCCCAAATGACGGAGGTACGTTGATACCAAGAAGCGGGCGGTATGGTGCATTTTGGGGATGCGCTAATTACCCATCATGCAGCTATACAAAAAATAAACTATAATTTATGGGATATTTTGAAGAAAAGAAAAACGAACTTAATAACATTCTTAGGTTAATCGCCTCAGAAAAATCATCCTACGAACTATATTTAAAATCTGAAAAACAAGAACGTAATGTCGGTATTGCATGGTATAAAAAACTTGAAGAGGGTGTGCATCAAATGGCTCGAGAACGCCAACAGGGATTTCCATGGCTAGCAAATGCTTATAAAGAGTTATTTAAAGCCCGTGACGCAGCCCAGTCTGATTACTTAAGAAGAAAAAAACATCCCGCAATCCAAGCCAGTGAGGTTGTGAAAGAACAGTCAAGATTACGACGTGAAGCAGAGAAAGAAGCTCGTATCGCAAAGTACATAATTGAATACTATGAATCGATAGCTCCTTTTCTTGTTGATTTAAAAGAAGAGGTTGATGTTCCAACTGAAGAGGATCGGAAAATGTTCGCGGAGTACTCTGATGAAGAAAAGGTAGATCAGGTTACTCAATATCTCTCAAAGGAAGAATACCGTAAACTCCCAAGTGTTGAACGGAATCAAATGGCTCTGGATCGATTTTGGAAACGCCCAAAATCATCCTGGTTAATTGGTAGGATTTATGAACGGTACATTGGATTTCTATTTGAAGCAGAGGGATATGATGTTGAGTATGTGGGTATACTAAAAGGCTTCGAGGATCTAGGGCGCGATTTGATCTGTCGAAAAGGTAAAGACTTTATAATTGTGCAATGTAAAAATTGGGCACAATTTAGAACTATATATGAAAAACACATTTTTCAATTTTTTGGCACGGTTTTCCAATACAAAGATAAAAATCCAGATAAAAAAGTTCGTGCGATTTTCTACACTGCAACTAAGCTTTCCGATCTCGCTCGCCGTTTTGCATCTGAGCTTCATATCGAATTAAAAGAAAACTTACCATTAGATAAACAATACCCCTGTATTAAGTGCAACATTTCAAAGGTAGATAGTACAAAGATATATCATCTTCCTTTCGACCAGCAATACGATAAAACTAAAATAGAAACACGAAAGGGTGAGTTCTATTGCGCTACTGTCGAAGAGGCTGAAGACAAAGGCTTTAGGAGGGCCTTTAAGTATCGCGGGGGTAAGAAGGCTAGCTAGAAACCCGTTTATAGGTCCAGAGTTGGTCACAGAACGCTGTTTTGAGGGTATAATTAGGTTAGATATGCCTACTCACAAACAGCGCAACGTAGCCCGTATTTTATCCGAAAATCCCCGAAAATCGGTCTCTGCTGCTATGCGCCAAGGGGGTTACAGTGACCGATCTGCCGAAAAGCCTCAGGAGCTTACGAAGAGTAAGGGTTGGCAGGAGTTGATGACCGAAAGCTTGCCCGATGAGAAACTTTTACAAGTTCATTTAGGTCTACTGGATAACCCTGATTGGCGAGCGCGCGCTAATGGGCTAGATAAGGCTTACAAATTACGCGACTTGTACAAATCCTCCGTCTTGCACAATGGGTTCTTGGAAGGTCTAAGCCTTGAAGAACTAGATGAAAAACTAGCAGAACTAGAACCAATTTTGGAGCGTGCAAAATTATATAGAAAAAGGAAAACAACTACGTAATTCTATGGACAAAGCACAGGGGCCAGATGGAAGAAAATATATCATCAACCACGGGAAAAGGTTCCTAATCCCTGACTCCATTACACGAAATGCATTGGGGCTTAAGGTTGATGACTTTACACAAAAGACTCAAGAAGAGCTGGATATATTGCAAGATGGTAGGAGCCTAGTGGACATAAAAAATGTTCGTCTTATTAAATCCATTAGCAATCCTACTGACGTATTCGCGGTTCTCCCTTTCCCAGAATTGCACAAAAGGCACGTCCCTAATCCACTTACCTTTAATGCTCTAGGTTTGTCATGGGAAAAAATTGAAGGTATTACACAAAGTGAGTTTGATGCTATTCCAACACAACCCGCTCTTGTTTCTTTTGAGAACTGGGAAACAGATGTTCAGGACGCAGTAAAGGAGTTGTTGCCCAAAAGTGGCCCCAAGAAAGCAGTAATTAAGTTTGGTGTATTTGGCCCAATTATCAAACGTACTCAAATTAAGGACTATCTTTCTTATGGGGATATAACTGCAGATGGAATCAAAGATGAGTTTACCCACACATCCTTTCAATTAGGAGAGTTTTTTCAAAGGCAAGTGACTGACTTAACTGTGGAAATACTTGATCGATATGTCGAGGCCACGACAATTGAAACGCACCAAGGTATCGTCTCCGCTCATCCAGAAATTTCGAAATACCTTGTGGATCCCTTGGTTTCTGCAAAGAGAAACTTTTGCCTGGGTGACTACCTCTCTTGCATCGCTGTTTGTGGTGTTGTTGGAGAAATGTTAGCAATTTTTCTTTGGAAAACAAGCAGTGTGACTTTTAAAAATCATCCGATCACCGAAGAGGAGGAGGCTTTGCTTTTCCAGAGGACTTTTGAGAGGTTGATGCACGAAAGAAGATTAGGTGTATTAAAGGCATTCAATCGTATCCCACCAGAGCAGCAAAAAAAGTTTTCAGACATCCAGGGCGTTCGTCGTTCTTACCTACACTTCTGGGCACGTAAACCCAGAAATGAAAAGGCAGATGCCCTTCTTGTTTTTCGATCGGCAATGTCATTGTTCAAGCAAATTGTGGGGGTCAAATTACACGATGCAGGAAGCATAGATCTACCTCCCGCACTTCAAAAATATCTTGTAGACAACAGTGCTAAATTAGTACCGAATGACAAAAAAAATTGGTCGGAATGATCCATGCCATTGTGGCAGTGGGAAGAAGTATAAAAAATGTCATCATGATGCTGATAACAATCCTCCGACTCCTGAGGATTTTCAGGCTGTTAAAAAATACATTCTTGACATGCAGGCTGAGCAATCACGACTTCAAGCACAAGGGTACTTTCTCCCACACGTACAAAGTATTTTTCAAGGTAAACGAGTTAGAGCAGTTGGTTCAAGATTGTTCCACTCTCTTCCAATAGAACAAACTTTTCATGAGTTTCTGATAGATATTCTCGCAGTTACTTTAGGACGGGCATGGATAAAGGATCAGCTACAATTACCTTCTGTGCAGCAACACTTTATTACTCAATGTTACATACATTTCCAAGCATGGAAACAAAAGAATGCTACTGCTCAAAATTCTGAAAATAAAAAATGGAGCGCAATTCCTGATGGTTGGAGCAGGTCTCTATTGTCTTTAGCTTTTGATATTTACTGCCTTCAGCATCGTGCCAAACTTCCCGTACGTTTGTTGAATAGATTGAAAGACCAAAATCAATACCAGGGCGCACGCTATGAAGTAGCAATCGCGTCTTTATTTACTCAACTTGGATTCACCATTGAGTTTCTTGATAGGAGCAAGCCACAAACGAGACATTGCGAGTTCATAGCAACCCATCAAGAGAGAGGAATAAGAGTCGCTGTAGAAGCGAAGAGTCGTCATAGACCTGGTGTTATCCATACACCTGGAGTAATGCATGAAGAGCAGTTAATCCGTGGAGATGTTGGTAGGTTAATCAAATCCGCAATGACGCAAAATCCAGGTGACATGCCATTTATGATCTTTATTGATATTAACTGCATTTTAACGCCTGGATTAAATTTCCCCGATAAGCCCTGGTTTATGGATATCCGAAACAATGTTGAAGAATTGGGCGAACATGATGAAAAAAATCCCGCAAGCGAGAATGCCTTATATATAACTAATTTTTCATTTCACTACCAAACTGATAAAGAGGCTGACCCAGCAGAGCATGTAGCAATTATCGAGCGCTTTACTAAGCACCCTTTGCCCGACATGGAAATATACAATCTACTACACAATGGGCTCACACATTATGGGCAGGTGCCAAATTTAGAGTAGCCTGCTGTTGCTCGGAAAATTGACCACTATATAACTCGTTGAAACTAACAAGACTTACAATAAGCTGATTCCAGCCTTTTCCTATAAGGGCTACCAGATTCAAACTTCGAGCAGTCTCTGGATTATTATTCTTTTTGAATATGGACTACCCAGAATGGTCAAAAAAAGTAGAGCAACAATTTGCAAAAATGCGGAAGCACGCCACGCCTTATGAAGTGGAAATTTTTGGAAAAAAGATTTTGGTGCTCCCTGAAGTTTTTTCCCCCAAATACTTTACAGATAGTGCGTATTTCGCAAACGTAATCCCAAAACTTGTTCAGAAACAAAAATTGCTGGAGATTGGGACTGGAACGGGCATCGTTGCGGTCTTTGCTGCGTTACATGGTGCAACGGTAACTGCCACCGATATCAATCCAGCCGCTGTCCAAAACTGTTTACTCAATGCTCAGAGATTTGCCGTACAAATGGACGTAAGGGAAAGTAATTTATTTGCTGCCTTCCGGAATGAAGAAAAGTTTGACTTCATTTTCTGGAATCACCCTTTTAACCGGGCGGAGTCGCCGGTTACGGACATTCTTCTGCAATCAGGCTTTGATGAGAACTACAACGCACTGCAACAATTCTTGAAGGAAGCACCAGCTTTTCTTACAGCATCAGGAGTTGTGCTCATTGGAACGAGTGCGTATGCGCGTTTGGACGAAATTGAAAACCATGCGAAGCGACTTGGCTACAGCATACGAATTGTTGATACAAAGGGAATGCTCATGGCAGAGGGAGAAAAAGATCTCACAGTACATAGGGTATACGCCTGCACCCCAAAAAAGTGAGGGTGAGATGTCTTACACTATAGCGATCCCTGATGTCACTTATAAGAATACCCAACCTAGTAAGTACTATACTTTCCCTATAGAAAACGGGAGCCAAGCGGCTCCCGTGTATTTTTAGTCTCAGTCCTACAGCACGCCTTCTGCAACCAATTTCGGTACCACGTGCTTGGCCAATACCGACCCCAGCACAATGCCGTGGTCAGCATACGCCCGGTCAATCCACATGTACTCCTTAATTTCCGAGTGGGGAGTAGGTTCGCCTTCGACCTCCGCGTAGTACACATCCATGTGCAATGGAATATTTTCAAATACTGCCGTTTCGTCAAAACTCCCAAACAGCCGCATGCCACGCAGGGTAACGCCTAACTCTTCCATAAGTTCCCTCGTCAACGTTTCCTGGTGCGACTCATCTCCTTCCTTGCGACCACCGGGAATAATAAACTCCGACCGATTGTCCGCGGTCTTCTTCCGCACCACCAGCAACCGTTTGTCCTTGGTGATAATGCCGCCGACTTTTTGGATAATTGATGGCTGGGTCATATGTTTACCATTCGCGAAAGTAGTGTTCTTGCTCAAGCCTACCTCTGCCGGTGATCTGGAGTCAATGCAAAAAATACTCTTGGGTAAAAAAATCCCAATCCTTGGTGGATTGGGATTGATGTAGGTTTGCCTTAAAGAGCGAGTCGATTTGCGGACATTTTTTTCTGCTCAGCGGCCAAAAAGCGTGGGGTGAGCACTGATCGATCCGCAAGGATGATTGCCCGCGCAGAACCCCTGCGAATGTGTTCCATTGGGGTGCGCAGGATCTCATCAATAGTCATCCATGCACTATCCACATGCTCCGAACTCAGGACAATAACAAACGGCGGGAGTACTTCCACAATTGCAAAATGTACTTTCCGTACCAGGCCGGCGGCAAAGGATCCGTCAATGGCGTAGGGGACTTCGTACGAAAAAATTTCCTGCACCACGCGTGTAACCTTCAGGCCGGTTTCTTCGAAGGTCTCTCGGATATACGTTTGCAGCGGATTCATTTCCGTTGGCTGTGCGACGCCGCCGGGACATTCAAACTGATCCTTATCCCGATCAGCAGTAGGCGAACGCTTGAGGAGCAAGTACTCAAAGGTGGGGCACAGGCCTTCCTGGTGTCGCACGTGGGGGATTATTGCTCGGAAGACAGGCGGAATACTGTTGGGCAATGCAATGTTGGTCACGCAAACTCCTTCCTGGATTTTTTAGGTACAATGTTCTGAAAAGAGCGTACGTGCTTGCTCACCTTTGGTCAAGTTGTGCGCAGCAGAAACGCCTATGCTACGCTACGAGCATGCATATTCTTGGAATTGAGACGAGCTGCGACGACACCTCCATAGCTGTGGTGGATGTGGGGCGAACCGGCTTTGCCGTGCAGAGCATGGTCACCGCCTCCCAAGTGCTCACGCATCAAAAGACTGGTGGGGTGGTGCCCGAAGTTGCCGCACGTGAGCATGCAGCAACCATTATGCCCACACTGATGGAAGCCCTCCGTCGCGCCCGAAAATCATTAGCTGCTATAGACGCAATTGCCGTCACCTCTGGACCAGGTTTGTCTACCGCATTACTCGTGGGCGTGGAGACCGCCCGCACGCTGGCTTTTGCCACTGGGAAAACCCTCATTGGCGTAAACCACATTGCCGGGCACGTGGCCAGTGCGTGGCTGGGTCCAATTGTTCCCAAACTTCCTGCCTTAGCATTGGTGGTTTCGGGTGGGCATACAGAACTTTTGTGGATTGCACCAACCAAAAATACAGCCACGCGTTTGCCTCAGGGCATCCACGGGTGGGGGAAAGTGAGCCTCATTGGCTGCACGCGGGATGACGCGGCCGGCGAAGCGTTTGATAAAACGGCGAAGATGTTGGGACTCCCATACCCCGGCGGCCCAGCGCTGAGCAAACTTGCCGAGCGTGGAAAACCAAATATCGATCTGCCCAGACCAATGCTCCATGAGGCGAACGCGGAATTCAGCTTTGCGGGTTTGAAAACTGCCGTGCGCCGGTACCTGGAGCTCCACCCGAAACTCACTCTGCAGCAGCGCGCGAACTTGGCCGCGTCTGTGCAACAGGCAATTGTGGATGTGCTGGTTGGCAAAACCGTACGCGAAGTAAAGACGCGGAAACCCGCCAGCGTCATTCTGGGTGGTGGCGTGGCAGCGAATGCGCCACTTCGAAGCGCGCTTGGCAAAGCATTGCTGCCCGAGCATACCCCGCTGCACGTAGCTCCGCTTGCCTACACCATGGACAACGGCGCCATGATCGCCGTGGCTGGTGCCTTCAGCCTGGCTGCTGGCCACCGCACACCGTGGGATAAGATTGAAGTTGACCCCATGTGGGAGTTGGGACGGTAGTTGCAGGATGAGTGGTTTAGGTTTGGATGGAGGTATAGATGGAGGGTGAGGTGAGGGTTTGGGCACACGGAAAAAAGCATAACCTCACAAAGAGGGTGGGGTAGTATTGACATATTTTAAGGTAGACGATACAGTCATCCATTAACCGATCTTTCCCAAAGGAGAATAGTGAATGGCAATCGATGTTAAACGTCTAGCTGAGCTCACTAATATTATTGCAGACGCACAGCAGGAAATGCAGTGGGGTGGGTGGCAAACGCGCTACTACGAAGGAGTGACAGCCGTCATTCCCAAACAGCTGCTTGTCATTACCCTTCGGCGCTTCTATGTGGGCGAACATGGCAAGCACAACGCATTGCTGAAAGACTACCGTGGGCCACTTATCCCCTGTCCGTACCGTGACTTGGACCCAAAGGTGCATTGGCACGTTTACCAGTTGACGGTCGATGATCCGGCCTACCGCTGGAATAGCCGAAAGGTTTGCGACGTGTACATCACACCAAACGATACTGAGCTCTTTGCACAAATAGGGTTGGTGTTTACCCAAGCCACTCAGAAAGCCAACTACCCGTTGAAAGTAACCTGCGATCCACTGGGGGCTTGCGTCAAGCATCTCCAGTCGCTGTAACCCAGCTATCAGCAATCGATGGAACTCCTGTCGATTGCTTTTTTATTTGCTGCTGGCTCTATGTGGGAACTGGGGAGATAAACAAACGGCGATCAATTTTACATTTCTAATTGTACAAACCCTTCCTTGGTGGCGGTCTTCAGATATCCAACGTATGTTTTCAGCACTGGGGTTTTGAAAGGCAAGGAAGTTTCTGGCTCAGAAAATGTAATTGTTGTTGTATAGAGCTTGTGGCTAATGCGTTTTTTTGCCACACATGAATCAATATCTCCAGAAAGGATACTTTTTTGCAGTTTTTCACAAGCATCAAAAACTGCGTCACTGAATACTTCCATATTTTTTATTAGCACGACGCGCTCGTGAAGATCGCCGAGTTTTTCAACAGCCTTCAAAAACAGCTTTTCATTACCGCTTTCCAGAATAATTACCTGTGCGTTCGTATTGAACTGGCTTTCATTGGTGATAAATGCGATTTTTGATTCCTCGCCTTTCACCTGCTCTACAAAGTTATCCTTGGCCATGGGATATGCTGTAAGGAAAAGTATCTTTGACCCCCGCAAAAATAAATCAGCAACCAGCGTTACCGTGAATTGTGAACCGCCTTGCTTTTCTCTGTAATGCACCAGGCAAGGAAGGTCATTCTCGTGAAAATGGAATTCCTCGTTATTGAACAGAATTTTGTAGGCCATAAGAAATTGAGGTTGATCCCATGTGGGAATGAAGGCGCTACACAAACCATCAGGCGTTTTACACTTCAAATGGTTCGTTTGCTTCTGGTTGCGGTGCACCCAACCGTACCTCCAGTCGGCGGAGAACTGATTCGTAGAAATCTTTTGGAATAGAGCCAGGTTTATTCCCAAGCATAAGCTCGCCCTCGGTCTTCGCGTAGCACGGCTGCGTGAGGGTAATTTTCCCACTCTCCACAAGCTGCTCTCGCTTCTTGTAGCCAACACTGTGCTTCCACACCTCAGCAAGATTTTCCTTGCGGATATCGTTGCTGTATCGGAAAACGTAACTTTCGTTGCCTGGGCATGCCTGCACCCGTCCGTCTTTCCGTATGAACATACCATTAATGAATTGATTGCATGCATACCCCGCATAGGGAGAAACACTTTCCTGTTTCACGTCATCAAGCGTCATAATGCCCTCACGTACCATCCATTCGTAAATGCTGGCATACAGATCAACAAGCCTGCGTTCTTTAAAATCAGTGTCAGTCACTTCCGGTTGCTCCTGCCCTTTCCCACTCACCATAGTTGGCGCTACAACCGTGGGAATATTTCTCTTCGCTCCCCACTGGTAAATAGCAAGGACCTCGTCAATATTATCCCGGAGCACCGGCGCGCAAATGAGTGCCATCCGCTGCAACTGGGGGTTACTGTTCATACCTGCTTCCGTTGCATTTTCTAGGCCTCGATTCCGCTTCTCACTGAAGTCTTGAATGGTGGAACCAATGCGCGCTTGCTCTACGTCAGGAGAAGCAGAGGTAAACCCAACCAATAATCGCGCGGTACTATACGATGCAATTTTATTGCACAACTCGCTTGCGGACAGGTGAAAATTCTTTTCAGCTAATGTATCGTCACCCAGGATAACTCCTTTGGTAAAAATAGAAATGGTAATACCCTCCTGTTCGAAGTAGTCCAGAATCTCAAAAAGCTTTGGGTTGTGGAGCAGTTCGCCGGGTCCCAAAAATTTTACCGTTTCGAGCCCCAGTGCTTTCGCGCGCTCGACCACGCCCTTCACCTCGTCGAATGTCATGAGCGGGTTATTGGTGTCTGTTTTGCATTCAAAGCAGTGCTTGCAACGAATATCACACTTGTACTCTTTTTCCGCGCGCTCGCTTAGTGATTCCGCCGGTCCACTATTGACGCGCTCAATGTACTCCTCCTCACTAATACTCAAATCCAGGGTGAGGAGTTTGTAGGTACCATCAGCATTCTTCTCTTTCATTTTCTCCAAAGAAAAAGCCCAGCCGTCTACCCACGGACGGTAACCAGGCGGGAATCCCTCAGGAAAAGTTTCGGGGATATTCGGCCATGCCTTTCGCGCCTCTTCATGCTCAGGAAGTGGCTGCACATCATCTTGATTTTCGAATTCAGGTGATATTTCACTCATACAAACATTGCAGTAAATGTGTATAAACTATTACATATTTAAAGGAGTTTAACAATCGACGAAATGCGGGAGTTGGGACGATAGAAAAACGCCTGACTCAGATGAGCAGGCGTTTACGGCGTTGGCCGATTTTCACGCGTCCGGGCTTTGAGGAGCGTATAGTATTCTGGGCACACTCCGTCTTTTTCGGTTTCGTACTGACACGCTGGGAGCGGGCAATGGTACATCACGTTCGTTGTGGGTTGGATAATAGTTTTGCGTTGACGACGTCTTCGTAGATAACGTACCTCCTGCACCGTCAAAAGTACCCCAGCAACTACCCCGACAACGATGCTGCTCCAGAGCAAAATATCAGCCGGCTTGGGTGTGATGATAAACACCATGGCGCCTGTAAGAAACCCAAGCATAGTAATATTCGTCAGCGCCACGATGAGTATGAGCACGTACCAAAGTATGCGAAAAAAATGAGCTTTCATAATTCCCTTTCCTGTGTGTTTCTGCACGTACCCTAATCTCTGCAGCGATTTTCGTCAACAAGAAAAACCCCACGAGGAGCGTGGGGTAATTGTCTACAGGGGAGACCGGTGCCGGTCTTCGATAGCATCGTAAGTAACGAGCCGACCATAGTCCTTAGAGCAGACTTTATCCTTCGGGAGGGTCTTTTCGGTATAGATCGCCTCACAGGAAGTACAACGGTAACGCAGAACCATAGCATCTTCACTTTCGTCTTGTAGTACCGACTTCCAACGTTGCATGCACTTCGTGAATATATCAGGCCGTGCCGCAAGCGACCCAATGAGTATGCCAAGGAGGAAAATGATTCCAAAGGTATTGGATAGGCTTAGTACAAACCTGGAAGCCACAAACCAAAAGATGAAGATCGTGCCCAGAACGACGCTAACCCAGAATCGAATGGGGTGCCTGGCACAAGCGGAAAGTATTTTCTTCAAGCTGGCTCCTTTCTATCAGTGAGCAATGTCTTGTTTTTCTAACCCTATCGCGCACACCTGGAGTAGTCAACAACCCTTGAAAAACCCGCGTATCCAGCGTAGGCTTGGCTTTCCTGGTACAATACCTACATATGGCCAACGAAGCGTACAATCCGCTGGGCGTGGAAGAGCTTATCTACAAGCGCTGGGAAGCGTCTGGGTATTTCAATCCCGACAATTTGCTTGGGAAGCGTACCAAATCTTTTTCCATTGCCATGCCGCCGTCCAATGTGACTGGTGAATTGCACCTGGGACATGCTGAGGGCTTCACCATCCAAGACGCCCTGACGCGCTTCCACCGCATGCTCGGCGAACGCGCACTCTGGTTGCCAGGCACCGACCACGCCGGCATTTCCACGCAGATTATGGTGGAACGCCTGCTGCAGAAAGAGGGCATCAGCCGGCACGAAATTGGTCGGGAAAAATTCCTGAAGCACGTGTGGCGGTGGAAGCAGAAGTACGGCACGCGCATAACGGACCAAACCCGGAAGATTGGCGCGTCGTGCGACTGGTCCCGCGAGCACTTCACCATGGATCCGGCGCTCACCCAGGCCGTACAAAAAGCGTTCATCCAACTCTTCAACGAGAAGCTTATCTACCGCGGTGAGCGGCTCATCAACTGGTGTAGCCGGTGCCAAACCGCGCTCTCGGATTTGGAAGTGAAGCACGTGCAGGAAGCAGGACACCTCTACTACATCACCTACGGTCCCTTCACCGTAGCCACCACCCGGCCGGAGACCAAAGTGGGAGATACCGCCTTGGCCGTGAACCCCAGCGACAAGCGCTACAAAAAATATATTGGCAAGCACGTGACGTTCACCACGGAGTCAGGTGACAAAACCTTGCCGGTCATTGGCGACAAGCTTGTTGACCCAAAATTTGGCACGGGCGTGGTGAAAGTCACCCCAGCGCACGACCCCGCAGACTGGGAAATGGGGGAGCGGCACAAGCTGCCCATTGTCCAGGTGATTGGCGAGGATAACCGCATGACCACCCACGCGGGACACTATGCGCTGCTGCTCATTTCCGAAGCGCGAGACCGGATTGTGGCTGACCTGCAGGCCAAAGGCTTGCTGCAGAAAGTGGAGCCATACACTTCCAATGTGCCGCACTGCGACCGGTGCGGTTCGGTGGTCCAACCTTTGGTGTCCAAGCAGTGGTTTTTGAAAATGCAATCTCTGGCCAAGCCCGCCATTGCCGCGGTGCGCAACGGAAAAATTACCATTCTCCCCAAGCGTTTTGAAAAAGTGTACTTCCACTGGATGACCAACATCCGGGACTGGTGCATTTCCCGCCAGCTATGGTGGGGCCACCAAATTCCCGTCTGGTACTGCCGAACCGAACAAGGGCAACCCAACACCTGTCCGCCCATTGCCGCCACGACCATGCCAGAACACTGCCCCAAGTGCAAAGGCATGCACTTCGTGCAAGACCAAGACACCTTGGACACCTGGTTCTCCTCGGGCTTGTGGACGTTCTCTACCCTGGGCTGGCCGACGAAGACTCCTGACCTGAAGCACTTCCACCCCACGTCGGTGATGGAAACCAGCTGGGACATTCTCTTCTTCTGGGTCGCACGCATGATCATGCTCTCCCTGAAGTTCACCAAGCAAATCCCATTCAAAACCGTGTACCTCCACGGCTTGGTGCTGGATAAGGACGGCAAAAAAATGTCCAAGTCCAAAGGCACGGGCATTGACCCCTTGCTCATGGGCGAGAAGTACGGTACAGATGCCGTCCGCTTGGCACTGACTCTGGGCACCACGGCTGGCCAAGACTTCCGCCTGTCCGAAGAGAAAATTGCCGGCTACCGGAACTTCATCAACAAGCTCTGGAACATTGGGAACTTTGTTCAGCGCCAAGAGGCGGCAAAGCTCGACACCCCCAAAACGCTGTCATTAGCAGACAAGTGGATAACCCAACGGCTGAACGCTTTGGTAGCCAACGTGACCAAAGACTTCCACGCCTTCCGCTTTTCCGAAGCCGGCCAAGCCCTGTACGACTTTGCCTGGCATGACCTGGCTGACTGGTACGTGGAAATCCAAAAGGTCCAGCCCAACACTGCGGTGCTCGTACACACTTTTGAGACGCTACTCACCCTTCTGCACCCGCTCACGCCTTTCATTACGGAAGCGCTGTGGGAACGCCGGCATGGAAAAGCTGACAAAGATTTACTCATGATCCAACCTTGGCCCAAGGCCAAAGCGAGTTCTGCTGCCGCGGCAAAGCAGTTTGAAACAATCCGAACTCTGGTCACGGAAATCCGGAATGTCCGCGCCAATCACAAAATCGCGCCGGCAACAACGCTCCCGTTGCAATTGGCTGGCGAAAGCCTGGCGGTGGTTCGTCAGGCGCAAGCAATTATTGAACGTCTGACACGGACGCAGGTCAACGTGGTGAAAAAGCTCAGCCAGAAAGCCCATGGCCATACTGGGGGATTGAGCTTCTGGTTGGAACTCCCGCAAGCAACCAAAGCATCGGTAGACAAAGAGGTTGCTCAGCTCCAGCAGTACATTTCGGCTTTGGAAAAGAAGCTAAGCAACGCCGCGTTCACCGCCCACGCTCCAGCTGCGGTTGTCGCAGGGGAGAAGCAGAAGCTGGCCGCGGCAAAGGAAAAATTGCAGCATATCCAGGGCGCATAATATCATTACCCTTGACAGAAGGAGGATTACCTGCTATTCTTCCGCAGCTTAGGTTTTCTTCCAAGGAGGTTCATTGCACTTTATTCTTTGTTCTTACCGAGCCCTTCGAAGTCTTTTCTACAGACCCCGGGCGCGGAAAATACTCCACGGATACACAAGGGATCTTGGAGAAAGAACTTTCTACCCCGCTACCCTTGAAGAATTGCACCTTTTGCTTCAAGCAGGAGGAAAAGCGGAGTATCTCAACCAAGATGAGGGTGATACCAGTTGGTCACACTGTGTGACCTATAAAGGACGTAGCTTCCTACATTCAACTGCCACCCCCATTCATTTTCATAAATAGCCAACACATGCGCGTTGGCTATTTTTTCACACAAATCTAGCTGAGACTTTACTCTTCTGGTTCAGATTTTTGCAGCTCTTCTAAATCATTCATCCGCAAACCATTATTCGTTACCTGTGCTGCAAAATCTGCGATACGTTTCGCTTCATGCTCGGGGAGCTTACTTCGAATACTCCCGAGAGTCATAATTGCTATTTGATTGTGCAGCATACGTCTTTCTGATTCTAATTTTGTGTAATGCTGAAGTGCTTCTTTTTGCACATTCGGACTAGGGGTTACTCTTCCAGAATCCGTCGTTTCAAGGCAAATCTTCACATACTGCTGGCAAATATTCAGCAACCGCTCTTCAACCGGTGAGCCGGGAGGCGGCGCCATGCCGGAAAAATTGTATTGAGCCCAGTATTTTTGAACTGGGGTTTGCTCCAGCTCTTGAGGGTGACCTCTTTCAGGACTTCTTCGCATAGAATTTTCTTATTCAGTAACTTTGAATACTTCATCCACCGTGGTTATGCCTTCCACGGCTTTCAGCAGCCCATCCTGCACCATGGTGACCATGCCGTGCTTTCGGCCAATTTCCCGCATTTCATATTCAGATACTTGGCTGGCCAGAATGACCTTTTCCACGTCTGCATTCATGGTGATGATTTCGTAAATCCCAATCTGCCCCTTGTACCCAATACCGTGGCATGTCTCACACCCCACAGCTTGGAAGAAATGGAGATTTTCCAAATCCACCTTCTCCCCACTGGCGGGCGGAATGGTTTGGAGCAGCTCTTTCACCCGTTGCAAGGTCTCAGCGTCCAAGGTCATTTCCTTTCGGCAGGTTTGGCACAGCCGGCGAACCAAACGCTGCGCCATGACCGCATTGAGTGCTGGGGCGAGTAAAAATGGCTTGACCCCCAAGGCCAGCAGGCGGGGGATTGCCCCGGCCGCATCGTTGGTGTGCAAGGTGCTGAGCACCAAGTGACCAGTGAGCGCCGCATTCACCGCAATGTCCGCAGTTTCGCCGTCCCGGATTTCACCCACCATGACCACGTCTGGGTCTTGGCGGAGAATGGACTTCAAGCCTTTCGCAAAGGTATACCCCTGCTCTTCATCCACCTGGCTCTGGTTAATCCCAGCCAAGTGATATTCAATTGGGTTCTCCATGGTAATGATGTTGCTCTCCGGCGTGTTGAGCAACGTGAGGAACGCGTACAGCGCCGTGGTTTTCCCAGACCCGGTGGGACCGGTGGTGAGGAGCATCCCGGTTGGCCGCTGAATTTGCTTTTCCACAATCTTCAGGGTGTTTTCCCGCATACCCAGGTCAGCCAACTTCAACCCCACGGACGAAGAGCGCAGTAAGCGCATCACGACGCTTTCGCCATACGCGGTTGGGAGGGTGGAAACACGCACGTCAATCGTCTCCTTCTCCAGGGCAATGGTAAAGCGACCGTCTTGGGGTTTGACCGTAATGTTGAGCTTCAGGTGACTGAGGAGTTTGATGCGGGAAATGACTTTCTTCCAGTCTGCAACGGGCAGGTGCGCAATGTCGTGCAGCACGCCGTCAATGCGATAACGAATTTTCACATCCTTCTCCTCCGCTTCAATGTGAATATCTGACGCGCGGCTAATAATTGCCCCGGCAATGAGCAGGGTAATGACCTGCGTCAGATTCACCTGTTTCAGCTTTGCGTCCACGTCCTGAATGGTGGTCAGCTCTTTTTCAAAAGTTGCAATATCTTGCGCGCTCACCTGTACGCCACTCACAAACTGCCGAATTTTTGGCACCGCCGCGTACAGCTGAATCGCCATGTCAAAACTGTGCTGCGAGATGACGTAGGGAATCACATTGGAGTGACGCTCACTCTGCAAGGCTTCCAACAACGCCAGCACGTGCTCGTTCATGGGGTCCACACAGCCAACCCGAATTTCGCCCCGCTGGGCAAAGAAAATAATCACCCGTAAATCTCGGGCAACGGTTTCGGGAATCAGAATGAGCACCTCTGGGCCAATGGGAAAACCCTTGAGGTTAATGTACCCCAAGCCCAGGCTCTGCGCGCTTTTGGCTGCCAGCTGCTCTTTCTCCTTCAGTTGAATTTCCGTCAGCTTGTCACGGAATTTCTCCTGCGCTTCTTCGGATGCAACCTGAATGTGCCCATGGTCTTCGTCCATGAGCCTAGTATAGCAGGGCGCATGAGAGATCGGCTACTACTTCGCCCAACACCTACACGTGGGTAAAAATATACCTCCGATCAAAAAATGACCGAAGGTATGAGGACTACTTGCGGACGACGACGCGGCACCGCTGAAGCCAAGGATCGTCAGGCCAGCGCCTAGACAACTGCACGCCATCCTCGTCAGCACGGACGAAGGCCCGACCCAAGAGGCCGTGAAGCTTCACCGCAGGACCAACAAGGGCGATACGGGGGTTCTTCGCCAACTGTTCGGGCGTATAGCGCCGACGGATGTACGTCTCCGCCTCGGCTCTAGAGGGCAGACGGCACTTCAATTTGGCCACCTTCGCCAATACCTCGTGGTCTGTGAACTTATGATCGAACCTAAGTTCACGGAAAACAACTGACTTCTTGCCGATTTGGGTCTCGTGATAGTCCTTGATAGTCACATCGCCAACGTAGGCGTAGCGACTTTCATTAATCTTCTTCCATTGAGGGTCGTCGTAGTCGACCTCCTCAATGGTGGATGTGGTCACGGGATTTTTCATGGTGTTATCTCCTTTAGGTTTTGCGATAACATTGCTAAGCATCCAGTATGGATGCGTCAATGCATCAGGTTTGTGAATGTACAACTAACAAAGTAGCGTATCATTACATTAGGATTTTGTTAATACGTACGGCCTACGATCCAAAAAACTTTCTCGTAAAATCAACAGCTCCGCATAAAGCCCACATTGTGAAAACCTATGTTCTACTATCAAATCAACAATTCTCAGAGTTAGCTGGCGCTCACTTTTGGCAACGACTCCAGAGCCAGCATCAGCTTCGTCTCGGCATCGGCAATGGTGCCGTCCACATGCCAGGACACCACATGCCCCATGGACGTGGGCTGCTGCTGGGCAAAGAGTTTGCCCGCATGAATAGTCCGGTGGGTTTGCACCAGCACGGTGACGCCACCGGCCGGGTCTTCGTACACCACGGCCATAATGCTCGCATCAGGGGTATTCACCATCAGCTCATCCAAAATGCCGGGGAGAGAGTCGGGATTGGCGCCTGCGCGTTCAAAGTCCGCGCGGTTCAGCACGGCCCACACCAGCCGGCCATCGTCGGACACGCGGAGACGGGCCAAGGCGCGGCCCCAGAGTTTCATGACGGCCAGCGACTTGGTCTGGAACAGGTTGCGAATAATTTCATCCCGCCGCGCGCCCACGGCCATCAGCGCAGATGCGACGGTCAACGCCTTGGGCGTAACCGTGGCAGTTTGGAAGCTCTTGGTCTTGGCAATGATACCAGCGAGCAGTGCGGTTGCCACATCCTCGGTAATCAGGCGCTCGTCCAGAGTTTTCAAAATGTCATACATCATTTCGCACACGGAGGTCGCCACCAGGTCCACCAGGTTCACCTGACCAAAGTGCTGATTGGCTGGGCTGTGGTCAATGTTGATGACCGGCGTGGCGTAGAAGAAGTCTGCGTTCTCTTCAAACAGCCGGCCCAGATCATCGTAGTCTTGGCAGTCCAGAGTAATGACGCAATCGTAGCTGGGTGGCATGGGCGCCAGCTGCACATCCTTTGATTCATACGCGCCGTGCTTGGGAGTCAAAAAAATGTTGAGCTTATCACCCACCACGTCGTAGCTCAATTCTGCCACCGGCGCCTTGGCAGTATCCACCGTAATCACAAACTTCCGCAGGCTATTCAGCTCTGAGGAAATGTCTCCGGTCTTGGGCAGAAAGGCGTGGGTGGCCGGGAGGGTGATATCCGTAGCCACAACCCGAACCTGCTTCCCTTGCTTGCTCAGGGCAGCGTGGAGCGCCACACCGGCTGCTACCGCATCGGTAGAAAGCACGCGCGGCAAGCACACCAGCACGCGCTGGGCTTTTTTCACAAGGTCTATGGTTTGCTGCAAGGGGGTGGATTCCATAAATGCACCTGGCGTAGCCAAGTCTTTGAAAGTACAAGATCCCAGCCAATGCGTCAAGGGCTGAGGTCTGGGGGGCTGGTTGGACGTTCATTGACTTCCCCTGTATCCAGGTTTAAGCTGGGGTGAATCAAAACGGAAAAACATCACACACGGAGGAAACAATGTTCATAAAACAACGAACAGTGAGCTACAAGATTACCGTCCTACTTACGCTCGTCCTGACCTGGGTGGTTGGCTACCAAACCACGTCTGCAGAAACCTATGGCACAATCACCGGAAAGGTCGTTCGCAAAGACAGGGGTGCAGCACCTCTTGCCCAGGTCACTGTCCGAGTAGACAGCACGGCGCTGGAAACCCAGACCGACTCCACTGGCTGGTACGTCCTTGACCACGTTCCACCAGGAATGCACAAGCTCACTGCGAAACTGGATGGCTTCATGCCAACCATTGTCCATACTTTCGAAGTCACGGCAAAGGTAATTCGGGTAGACATTGCCCTGGAAGATCCGTTGTCCAGACCACAAAGCTGGAATGACAGCACTGCAATTTTTGGGGTTATTGGTGGTCGTATCTTGTACTACCAAAGAAATCGGGCTATTGCATTTGCTATTGCAGAAATTGACGGCACCCCTATGGGCGCCCAGGCCAATGCCGACGGCGTGTACCAAATCCGTCGAGTGCCGCCCGGAATATACTCCCTACGAGGGAGTTTGACGGGATACTGCTCAGCGCACGCTACCAACGTCATTGTGCAGGCCGGGACTACCACTCAAGTTGAGTTCTTACTGGAGGACTCGGTTATGGAAACTGGGGTTACGGCAAACTCCGACAACCGAGCGCCGCTGCGCATTAGCGAGTAAACCGCACTTTGAAACCCCGCCTAGCACAAGCGGGGTTTTTATTATTATTGACGAATCTCCGCCTTGGGATTATGCTAGTCTGCATTAAAAGAAAAACTATTCTGTTGAACCGGAGGAATACATGTTCATTCAAAACCGAGTAACAAATGTTACGACTTCCGCGCTTGTTGCGTTCGCGCTGACTTGGGTATCTGGCTACCAACCTGCGGTCGCCGACACATTTGGCAAAATTAAGGGCAGGCTAATTAACAAAAGTACGAATGGGTCTGTGGCCTTTCCGCTCATGTGTATTGATGGAATGCAAATAAGTTGCCAGGCTAATTGCAGAGGTGAGTATGAATTTCCCAGCGTTGAGCCGGGGACGTACTCAATCACAGCACAATTGCAGGGCTGGCGAACAGCGCATATTCCAAACGTCGTTGTGTCACCCTATAACACCACTTACGTTGAAATTCGGCTTGAGGAAATTGTGGACGGAATGGTGGCGCACCTCCGTCCTCGCCTCATTGCAATGATTTTTGAGGAATTTTGGCCACTAGCAGTTCCTACTACGGAAAATGCTGGCGGAATCCAGGGCCGCTGTAGCAATGCTTGGGGTAGAGACAAAATCGAAGGTCTCACCGTGCAAATTGACGGCCAGGCATGTAGCGCAGTAACCGATTCGAGCGGCTGGTACGCTCTGGAAAACATACCGCCTGGAATCTACACAATTTACGCGTCTATGCCTGGGCTGCCCGGACTGCTGGTAAAAGGCGTGGAAGTTCGGGCGCAAAGAATGACCGTTGTGCAGTTCTCAACCGAGCGTTACCAAGAGGGCAGTGACGGTCCGTGCGACTAATACTAAAAAATGTAACTTTATTACCAACCCCGCCTAGCACAAGCGGGGTTTTCTTATTTGACGAATCTGTGTCTTGGGCTTAAGCTAGTCTGCATTGAAAGAAGCAGAAAATCTGTGCAAAGAGGAGGAACACATGCACATTAAAAAGCGAATAACGGACTTTCGGACTATCGTTTTCATTGCGTTCACGCTAACCTGGGCGACGAGTTTCCAGTTCGTATCTGCCGGCAGTATAGGCAGTAAAGTATCAGATGGGACGATCATCGCTGGCATTTCTCCGGAAACTGGCAAGCTGTTCTACGTACTCCCAGTTGATCTCCCTTCTACCATGGAATGGGAAGCAGCAATGTCCTACGCTACTCACTTCAACGGGTTAGATCATCTTGATGGATCCTTCCGCATCCCAGACGAAGTGCCTAGTGTAACTGTAGAATTCCGTCTTCCCACAAGATCCGAACTCAGAGTGATGTATGAAAACCGTGCCATTATTGGCGGTTTTAGTGATGCGGGAGAGTATGAACCCACCGGTCGGTACTGGTCATCGACACAGGACAACAATGACCCGACCTTTGCCTGGGCACATGTTTTTGATACCGAGGGGATTAATGAATGGGCATACAAAAGTGGTCATGGCCAGGCAGCGGTGCGCCTCATCCATGATTAAGAAGTATTTATTCGTCTAAAAACTGTTAAAACAGGAGGAAGACATGTTCATGCAAAAACGAATTGCAAACTTTGGAACGGAAATAATTATTGCGTTCGTACTAACCTGGATAATTGGCTATCAACCAGCTACCGCTACTGCCTTTGGCTCAATCACCGGCAAAGTCTACAACAAGCATGGTGGAGGTGGTGTACCCTACGCTATTGTGCAGATTGACAGAACGACACTGGGTTGCCAAGCAGATATCAATGGTACGTTTGAAATGCTCAATGTGCCGCCGGGGAGATACTCACTAACCGCACAACTGGCCGGTTGGTGCACGAAAAAAGTTCCGTACGTTATTGTAAAGCCTGATTCCACGACGCATGTCAAAATCCAGATGAATGAAGCAACAACCGATGGTGAAATACATTTCGGTTTTCGTCGAACCGCAGACATTGTAGGGTTTTGGCCTTTAGAAGGTACTGATTCAGATTCTGGAAGCTTTGGCAGTATCGAGGGTCTTTGCCAGGGTGCATTTGGGCGAGAACCACTCATTGGTCTCGTGATCCAAATCAACGACCAAGAATTCCGCGCGGAATCTGATTCCCTTGGCGGTTATATTCTGGCCAATATCCCTGCTGGGATCTACACGTTAACCGTGTATGAAAACGAAACGCAGTGGATTACAGTAAAGAATGTAAGGGTCCGAACTCAAAAAAAGACTATTGTTGATTTCTCACTTGAGTATGAGGAATACTCCGACGACCCGTGCAAATAGCACGTGTGCAACTCTCTCAACAACCCCGTCCTTCACCAGGCGGGGTTTTAATTTGACATGCTCTTTCTTGGGTGGTAACGTACCTGAAAATTAAAACCTTAAAAACTTGGAGGAGACGTGGAAAACATAAAAATTTCTACGAGAGCAAGGCTAGCTTGCGTGCTCGGAATCACTTCATGGGTGCTCCTTGGTGGAGCGACATTTCTTAGGTGGTACCCTGCTTGGAATTTCAATACGAATTTTACCTTTCTCATGTACGGCCTATTCCTGATACTGATTGCCGGAACCGCATTCACTGTGTACTTTGAAACGTGCTCTCGATTGAAAAGAGTGGTGGAGATTACCTGCTACGTGAATGCGGCGTTCTTGGTACTTTTTACACTTCTCCCTCTACTAGTCGTCATCCCGGCAGAAACTGGCGAACTACTTATTGAGAAAGACGGGAAAACGACGATTGTGAAGAGCACCTCTATCCTTTGGGTGCCAAGTTACACAGGAATATATTACGAACCGCATATCACCAGGGTAGAAGATGGTGATATTACCGTAACGTTCTCGCCAAAGCCAGGTGCCGCTCTACGCCTGCGCGAAACGTACCGTTCCTCAGAAGAATACTATACCGCATGCGAGCTTTCAACATTAAAACGCCTGCGCGATGCAAGGCTGCTGACGACGGATAGCTCAAGTGCGGCCTGTGTTTTCTGCGCCTTTGCAAATCTGTCTTGGAACACGAACGAAGAGCTTGTCCGAAACTCAGATATTGTAGTCACTTTCAAAACAACGCTCAAATAAGTACTACCCCGCCCTTCACCAGGCGGGGTTTTCTATATACCAATCATCACATTGACAACCCCTCATTACTGCGATAAGGTTGCCTGAAAAGAAATCGCCATCTAACAACCAAAAAATAGGAGTCTATATGGAAGGAACGCATCTTGCACGTTCTGCCAGAATTGCCTCGGTGATTACCTTGGTGCTGTGGCTAATGGCATTCTGTGGTGTGATGGGGAGCTGGTACCCAGAGTGGAATTGGCGAGCGCAAGTGTTCAGCACTCTAGCGGTCTTGCCTTCTATCATTTTCGCCATGTTCACACTTCTCCCGCTTCGAAGCGGCATGGGGAAAACGAGAAAAATCTTCAGCATCGCATGCTTTGTGAATATACCGTTGACGGTTTGCGTGCTCATACTTCCGCTTTTCATGGTGCTCCCACTGCACAAAGACAACCTACTGCTTCTGCAAAACGGTACGGCGCATGTGGTCCACGATGTTGAATTTCTATGGACACCCAGCACTGAAGGTACGCACTACACGGCAAAAACCGCCGCAGCCGAGGAGGTGCAGATCTTCGCAACCTTTACCCCGGAACCGGAAATGTTGCTGCTTGTGCACGAACTGTACGGGACTCCAGAAAACTACTACGCAGCTTGCCGAAATGAATTCTCTCGACGACTTCGGCTAGCGAAAACCAGCGCAAGTGATTCAACGGCACGCGAGTGCGTACAGTGCGCTTTCGTGAATACGTCTTGGAATACAGATGATACTGCGGTGAAGTACTCACATATCCAAGTTGCGTTTGAAAAGCAACGACGATTCTAATGCTCATGCCCCATCCAGATCTGGATGGGGCTCTTTTTTTACCCACCGGGGTGCTACAATCGACGTGCCACTATGTCTACCCACGTCATCCACAATCTTGCCGACCTCCGAACACTCGCTGCTCAGGTGCTGGCAAAAAAACCACGGGTCATCGCGCTCACTGGACCATTAGGTGCTGGTAAAACCACCCTAACCCAGGCAATGGGGAAACGCTTGAAGGTGGCTGGCGCCATGACGTCACCCACGTACACCCTGCAGCACATCCACCCCTGCCAGCACCCGGACTACGACACGGTGGTGCATATTGATGCGTACAGGATTGCCGGGCCACACGAACTACCGGCGTTAGACCTTGCGCACTGGTGCAGCCGACCCAAGACCTTGGTGATTGTGGAGTGGGCAGAGAAACTGAAAACTGACCTGGGCCCATACGTTCCAGTGTGGGTAGAACTATCCCTCCACGGCGACCAACGCCGTGCAACAATCCGCTAACTATCCCGCAGTGCTGCCAGTGTCCCTGCCGCGTCTGGAACGGACGTGGCATTTTCTGCAACCGCGGGTTGGCTACCAGTGAGGTCATCTACTGTCATCTGCTGACTGGTAACGCTCAGCACTTGAGTTACGGCAACCAGCAAGGTTCGGCCAAAAGGCATGCTGGCTTTCACTTCGTACTGCAGAATGCTGTGCCCTTCGGGATCAAAAATGAAACCAGACACTTTCCCCAAGTGCTGGCCACTCTTGGTGACCACGGGTAGGTGCTTCAGTTGATCCCAGGCCATGCGCATAGGTTTTCGCTTACTGCTTTGGCAGCACCTCAGGCTGGGCAGGGGAGAGCGGGGTGTGCTTCCACTTGAAGTAGTAGTACTGCTGGGCAACTTGGAAGAAAGTTGAGGCTAACCAGTACAGTGCCAGCCCGGCTGGGAATTGGTAGCCAAAGATAAAGGTCATGACCGGCAGGAGGTACATCATGTTCCGGTTGACCAGCGCAGCCGTGTCCTCATCCTTCGCGCCTGGCACCTTGGGTGGACGCTTGGCTTGCATCATCCAGCTCTGCCAGAACTGCGCGCCTGCGGCGAGCGCAGCTAGAATAATGTTGTGCTTGGCAGTCAGGTTCACAAAATTCAGGAACATGATATCAATGTGTAACCCCTCAAAAAAACCACGGAGCGCGGGGTAGAGGTGGCTTAGCTGATCCGCTGAAAAAATGCCGGTGGCAGGATCCACCATGATCCCAGAGAAGAACACCCGGTAGAGCGCAATGAGGATGGGGAGTTGGATGAGAAGTGGCAAGCACGAGGAAAAAGGATTCACCTTGTGCTGCTTGTAGAAACCCATGAGCTGCCGTGAAAGCTCCTCTTTGTTGTCCTTATACTTTGCTTGCAGCTCCTTCATCTTCGGCTGAATTTCCTGCATTTTCTGCTGGCTTCGAATGGCGGACAGCGAGGGGATGAAAAGGATGAGTTTAATGAGAATGGTCAGGAGAATAATCGCCACACCTAAGTCGCCCACGTAACGGTAGAGGAACATCAAACCATTGAAGAGTGGGTTGTACAGAATGTGGACGAAGATTTCCATAGGAGCAAATTACGAGTGAAGGGGGTGATGGTGAGGCGTGGGAGTTGCGTCAGGGCAAGGATCGTAGCCGCCGGTATGGAAGGGCGTGCACCGGCTCAGTCGCTTCAAGGTTAGCCAGCTCCCATGGAAAACGCCAAATCGTTCAATTGCGGTGATGGCGTACATGGAGCAGGTTGGCTCGTACCGGCAGGCGCGGGTCAGGCGCCGGTAGCGCAACCAGCTATGGTCGGGCGAGAGGACGCGCTGGTACACGCGGATGGCGCCGATGAGGCTGCGACGCACGAGGTGAGAGACGTGGAGCATGGGTTGGCCAAAGGGCGGTGAGTTCGGTGCGAAAAGTGGCGGAGGTGGCAGTCGCGGACGCGGGGAGTGCACGAACCAGCACATCAATTGCCTCTGGTGTGCGGGGGAGGAACGTTGGGAGCAGCGCTTGGAGGCGGCGGCGCACTTGGTTACGGACAACCGCACGTTTATGGACGGATTTTGCCACCACGACAGTTGCTCGACTGACGACGTGCGCGCTTGGGGTAACCACTAGCTGCACCAACCGGCCTTGCTTCCGTGGGCCGGTGCGCAGAACCCGCAGAATGTCCCGTTCACGATGGAGACGGCGCGGGCGGGGGAGCATGAGCGTTTACACCGCAATCCGAGCCCGACCCTTCCGGCGGCGGCGGCGGAGGACGGTTTTCCCGGTTGCTGAGCGCTGACGCTTAAGAAAGCCATGCACGCGGGCGCGGCGGCGCTTCTTGGGTTGGTACGTTCGCTTGGGCATACAAAACCTATCAAAAGTAAGGAGTACGAGCAGTGTACCAACCCTTTCGTTCCCAGTCAAAGGCCTAAACAGGGGAGGAAAAGTTATCCATAGGCAATCCACAGGTTATTCCCCAGGCATGCACTTTCTGGGGGTTTTTCCACAGGCAGTTTTATGGTATTATCAAAAAACCGCTAATATTAGCCAAAAAATTAATGGCTGAGCTATCTAATGAACAACTGTGGCAAGCAACTTTAGGCGAACTAGAGCTGCATTTAAGTAAGGCAAATTTCACCACCTGGTTCCGCAATACCTTCATTAGCGCGTACGAACAAGGTAAAGTCCTGGTTGCCGTCCCCACCGCCTTTGCCAAAGAGTGGCTGGAGAAGAAGTACCACACGCATATCCTCCAGGCCCTCCAGCATTTGACCCAAAACGCTATCACGGAAGTGACCTACCGGGTAGAAAGCATGAAAGCCGCGCCCGCCGACGCGCTTTCCCCGTCAATTGACAGTGCAACCCCACCGGCAGGCGACATGCCAGCAAAAGTTTCCCAAAAAACCGGCCTGAACCCCAAATACACCTTCACCAGCTTCATCGTGGGAAAAGGAAACGAACTTGCCCAGGCAGCAGCCATGACCTGTGCAGAAAAACCGGGTGAAGTGTACAACCCCCTCTTCGTCTACGGCGGGGCAGGTTTAGGGAAAACCCACCTCATGCACGCCATTGGCAACGACGCCCTGAAGCGCAACCCCAAAGCAAAAGTGCTGTACGTCAGCAGTGAGCAATTCACGAATGACTTCATCCAAGCCATCTTCAAAGGCACCATGGTGCAATTCCGCGAGCACTGGCGCTCCGCTGACCTCCTGCTGGTTGACGATGTCCAATTCTTCACCGCGAAAGAGGGAACGCAGGAAGAATTCTTCCACACCTTCAACGCACTCCACCAACAGAACAAGCAAATCATCCTCTCCTCTGACCGGCCACCCAAAGCCATCGCCGCTTTGGAGTCTCGGCTGCTGTCCAGATTTGAGTGGGGAATGATCGCTGATGTCCAAGAGCCCGACCTTGAAACCCGCATTGCCATTCTCCGGTCAAAGTGTTCGGACCGAAAATTCCCACTGAGTGATGAAATCCTCAACTACATTGGCACTGTAATACAAAACAATGTTCGGGAACTAGAAGGCGCGTTGAACCGCATTATTGCTATCCAGCGCTTGCGGAATGACCCACCAACCCTCACGAGTATTAAAGAAGTGCTGTCCTCGGTGGCACAGGCGGCTGAGGTGAAGCGCCAGCACGCGGTAACACCCAAGCAGCTCATTGGCGCGGTTTGCCAGTACTACGATATTAAAGTCTCTGATTTGCTGAGCCAAAGCCGGCGCCAGGAGCTTGTGCGGCCACGCCAACTCGTCATGTTCCTCATGCGGGAAGAAATTCACGCGTCTTTCCCAACGATTGGTGAGGAACTTGGTGGCCGAGACCATACCACTGCCATGCACGCCGTTGATAAAGTCTCCAAGCAAATTAAGGAGGACCAAAAAATGCAGCAGGATGTAAAACTCATTCGCCAGCGATTGTATAACACGTGAAGTTCTTGTGGATGACGTGTGCATGAAAAAAGAAAAATGTGGATGAAAATTCTTTCCCCAATTCGTCCGCACACACTACCCACAAGTCACACACCAAACCTAAAAGTTTTCTCGCGATACATACACAACCCAGGTAACACATTTTCCTCTTTCAAAAAGCTATCCACTTTTCCCCAACCTCTACTCTCTTCTTCTCTTTCTCTCTATATATGAAATTTACTTGCACCCAGGAGAACTTAACCACAGCCCTCAATGCAGTGAGCCACATTACTGGGAAGACAACTACTCTTCCAATCCTAAAAAATCTTCTCATCACCGCTGAAGCGGATGGTATTACCCTCAGTACCACAAATTTAGAAATTGGCATGACCACCCACGTCCGTGGAAAAGTGGAAGTACCAGGGAGTTTTACCGTGCAAGCGCGTTTACTCCATGAGTACCTTAGTCTCCTTGGGTCAGGGAATGTTACCTGCGCCTTACAAGAAGCCGATCTCCATATTTCCAGCAGCGCTTCCAAAACTGTACTCAAAGGATTACCTGCCGAAGATTTTCCAGTCATTCCAAAGGTGCAGGGTGGGGTATCCATCGTCCTTCCGGCAAAAGTGTGTAAAACCGCTTTAAATCAAGTCGTTTTTGCGGTCGCGGCAGATGATGCTCGTCCAGAGTTGAATGGGGTATTCATGCGCTTGCAGGGCCAAGTACTCACCCTGGCGGCAACAGATAGCTTCCGCCTGGCAGAGGTCACCATCCCGCTTCCCACCAGCAAAGAAGAGCAGAGTGTGATTCTCCCCAGCCGCACCATGCAAGAGCTAAACCGCATCCTCCCGGAAACTGATGATGTGGTGATTCGTCTGAGTGAAAGCCAGGTGAGTTTCGTGGTTGGTGATACGGAGCTGGTGTCGCGGCTCATTGAGGGACAGTTCCCAGACTACACCCAAATTATTCCTGAGAGTTTCACCACCAGCTGCACGGTTGAAACCTCCGCTTTTGCAAAAGTGGTACGCCAAGTGAGCCTCTTCTGCAAAGCAGGGATTAACGATGTGACGCTCACGTACGATACCGACGGCAAGCAACTACACCTGAATGCTGCCAATGCGCAGGTGGGTACCAGTGAAACCGATCTTGATGTACAGGTGCAAGGCAAAGGCGGGAGCATCGTCTTTAACTGGCGGTACCTTTTGGATGGAGTGAATGCTTTGCAGACCGAAGAGTGCCTTCTGGAATTGAACGATGAAAAAGGTCCTGGTCTCATTTTGCCAAAGCAAACAGGGAAGGGTCAGGCAACGTACCGATACCTCCTCATGCCCATTCGGCAGTAAGTACAAGACAAAGAAAAAACGACCAGCAAGTGGTCGTTTTTCTATATCACTGGGGTGATGGCACCTGGAAAACATGTTCCCAAGAACAACCTCTTGAACCCTTAGGCGAAGATCGAATCTTTCAGCGTAAGAAAATAGGGAAAAAGTTTTTACTTTTTAGCAACTCATGTAGATAGGACATTCACGGGGATCGTGCAGCCTCCACCCCCGTGGGCTTGACAAACCCATCCATAAATGATAGGTTTGTTTGTCACGTCTGCACTTTAATAAGTATAGAAATCAAGTAAAGAAACTGGCACTCCGTTTAAGAACAGCCTTCTGTAAAAACCTACGTTGTTAGGTTGCGAGAAGACTGTTCTTAAAATCTGGCAAAATATTCCACCTGGTCTACAAGCGACTGGTCTGGATGATGTGTACCAATACTTTATATTAGGAGGAAAACGCCATGGAAAATTCCATGACCACACCCACCATTGAGGTAGTTGACTACGACGAACCTCAATGGAAAGAGATTGATGAAAGTCGCTACGCCCACGTCGGTGATTTGACTATCAAGGATTTCCCGGAAATCCAGACTGGCAAGAAGCAGGTACCTTTCCGCGAGCTGGAGTTCGACCATGGTCCGATAGACGACGAGGTTCTCACAAAGGCTACCGAGATGAAGTGCCGCCAGCCCTCCAGAGCCGAAGTGGAGACCTATATCCGCAAGTGGTATACGTCCGAACAGTTGGCAAAGAACCCCCGTGTCGGTCTTATCGGTCCTGTTGTGAGGCGTTTCGGCAACCCGTCTCGGGTCTATGTTTATGCTAACGAGGACGGCGTGAAGTTGCGCTGTTCCTCGGCTGACGTTCCTTGGGCTCAGCGGTGTTGCTTCGTAGTCGTCTGCAACGAATAGTCTTAGTATCTTCTATGCATTGGTCTTTTCCCCCGTATCAACAGAAGTTGGTACGGGGTGATTTAATTTACAAACACTCGCTTACATTCCTCAAGCAATAGTTTGTACCAGTTTCCGACACATCTTTGTCTTCCCCATTCACTCAAGCTGACTCAATGACACTTTTCAGCACATCAGGCATCTCAAGTGCATCCAACTCCAAGTGATGATTCCAGTAAAAGGCTCGAAGATCGTGTGCTTGAGTTAGGGCAAAAGGTAATTGAAGGTAATACTGCTCGTGCCAGTATTTTCAACGTTGTCAGTGACGATTGCGGCCAACGTGTGGAAGCCACTCTCAAAACCCGTAAGATCCAAACTCGCGGCGAAGTCTGGCCCAACTGCAACTTCACCCAAGACTTTCCCGTCAACTGTGTACGTGACTTTTGTGGCCGGCCGAGGTCCACCCGTACTGACGCTCACCGGCAGGGGTGATGTGGTAACGGTTTGATTGAGCGTGGGGGTGTTGATGGTAACCGTGGGTGCGGCGCCGGGGTCACGCAGGCTGCAATCACCCAGCCCAGGTGCCGTTGCGACGTACCCTTTGGTCTTCGCCCAGCGCTGCACGGGCTCTTCCCAGCGGGTGAACTGCGGATCAGCCGCAGCATTCGTTGGCACAGCACCTTGCGGGTCGCTCTTCTGCACGTAGTAGAGAATTTCGTGCACCTCTTTCACTGTGGTTGTGGTTTGAAAATCCGCGGGGTAGGTAGTGAGGCAAGCATCTGGAATCCGGAGGCCCGTAACGCGGTCAATGGCAATTGGCACATCCGCGGTGAGTTTCCCTTGGAGCACGGGTTTGGTGGCTTTATTCTCAGGCGGTTTGGGGTAGCCTTCTGCCTTCGTGCCCTTCAGCGCTGCTCGTAAAAAGGCATTCCACGCCGGCGCCGCCACAAAAGACCCATCTGCACCCTTGGCCATTTTCGAATTGTCATTATTCCCCACCCACACCCCAGCCACCAGGGACGGTGTACCACCCATGGTCCAGCCATCACGCCAATCGTTCGTGGTGCCAGTCTTCGCAAACACCGTACGGTCTGGCAGAATCAACTGCGAGCGTGAGCCGAAGATGAAGCTACGTGCCTCATTGTCCGTGAGGACGCTGAGGAGTTTGGCAACCACATCTTTGTCCACTGCTTCCGTGGGCCGGTCTTTGAATTGCTCCAGGACTTTTCCGTTCTTATCCTCCACCTTCAAAATAGTTGCAATGGGTCGGTGCGTACCGTTCGCAGCAAAGGTGGCAAACGCATTCGTGTGCTCAATGAGCTTCACGCCACCGGCGCCCAGTGCGAGCGCCAGACCGTAGCGGTCGGGGTCGGTGAGAGTGGTGTACCCCAGCTTCCGCGCCAGGGTGAGCGTGTCAGGAATCCCAGCCAGGTACAGGGTTTTCACCGCGGGAATGTTCAGGGAGCCGGCCAACGCCTTGCGCATGGTCACCGGGCCGCGTTCCCCGCCGTCGTAGTTATTGGGGACGTAGGCCGGGTTGCCACCAAAGTTGGTTTTCAGGTCGAAGAGCAGCGTATCTGGGCCGTAGCCTTTTAAGAATGCGCTGGTGTAGATAATGGGTTTGAAGGAAGAGCCTGGGTTGCGTTCACGGGTTGCCACATTCACATTCCCGTCATTCTTCGTGTCAAAGTAGTCGCGGGAGCCAACCAAGCTCTTCACCTGGCCGGTTTTCGGGTCAATTGCCACAAGCGCGGCGTTATTTGCGCCATATCGCTTCACGTTCTTGTTCCCAATATCCGTAATGGCTTTTTCTGCTGCCTGCTGCATTTTCCAATCCAGGGTTGTTGTCACCCGTAAGCCGCCGCGCTCCAGCAGGTTTTCACCGTACCGGTCAGCCAGTTCCTCCTTCACCATCAGCACAAAGTGCGGAGCCAGAATTTGTTCAGACTTGGGTTGAATCGCTTTCTTCATATCCACCTTAAGCGCGGTGTCCAACTCTTCCTGGGTGATGTACCCCTGGTCTTTCATTTGCTGCAAGGCGTACTGCTGCCGGCCAATGAGATCCTCAATGTGATTGCCGTAGGGCGAGAGGTAGGTTGGTCTTTGGGGGATAGCGGCCAGCAGCGCACCCTCAGCAATAGAGAGCTTCTGCACGGGTTTGCGGAAGAAGGTTTGGCTGGCTGCTTCAATGCCGTAGACCGTGCTGCCGTACGGAATTTCGTTGAAGTACAGTTGCAGAATTTCGTCTTTGCTAAATTTCCGCTCCAGTTCGTACGCCAGAATAATCTCCTTGAGCTTGCGGGAGATTTTCCGTTCCGAGGTGAGCACCGCATTCTTGATGAACTGCTGGGTGATGGTTGACCCACCCGTAGCGTGGCCACGGAACGTGTCCAAAATGACCCCGCGGATAAGCCCACGGATGCTCACACCCCCGTGGGTGTAGAATTCTTTGTCCTCCAAGGCAATGGTCGCTTGGCGTACGTGCTCGGGGATGTCTTGTAGCTTAACCAGTGAACGTTTTTGATCACCGTGCACGTCGTAGAGCAACGTGGAGCCATCCCGGGCATAGATTTTCGTGCTGATGGCCACCGCGCGGTCTTTGATGCGGTTTGGGTCTGGCAGCTCACGGCTGAACCAGGCAAACGCCGCAACCACCACAATGACACCGCACAGGAAACCCACGCCAACCACAATGCCCGCAACTTTCAGGATGCGGCGGCGATTCCAGCGACGTTTTGGTTTCCCGTCGGGCGATCGGTTTTCGGATTGATGTTGTGGCCGGTACACCCGGCGAAGCTGGGGGAGGGGCATGGTTGGGCGTCGGTTTAACGTTTCGGCAAGAACTTACTCTACAAGATTTTTCTGCGAATGTCTAGAGCTGGGCTACGCGGTTTTCTTCCGCAGGAGTTTGTAGTATTCGCGGAATATCCGGCGGGCGCCCAAGGCCGACCAGAGCTGCACTTTGCTCATGTGCTCGCCCACAGCCTGCTGGTCAGTGAAGAAGTGTGGGGTGCCATGGTTATCGTAGTGGAGTTCGGGTACGGCATCCAGGGTTTGGAAGACGTGGAGCATGCTCTGGCAAATCGTCAACGCCGTTCGCCGGAGCAATGTGAGACTGGCGGGCTTCCACCCGAGCTTCTTCCCCAGCTGGAGGTGCCGGGTGAGCCCCATCACGGTAAATGCGGTTTGCTTCGTCCACACCACCAGGCCGTGGTACTCCTGTGAGGTGTAGCCCATACCGTTATTTGCCGCAACGAGTGTGGGGCCAGATGGGGTAGAGAAGTACGTGGGATCTGCTAAGCGTTTTGCAAAGCTCACCAAGTCTATTTCTGCGCCCTCGCCCAAGGCGTACCGCGTGCACTCGTCCAGGTGGTTCACCTTCAGCTGGCTAAAGTGAATTTTTTGCCGAGCTGTGGTGCGGTTGGCCGAAAAACCGTAGACCGCCAGGGCGAAGGCTGAAAGTTTATCTGGATTGGTGAATGCAAATGCCTGGTGCTTCCCGCTCCAGCGCTTCACCAGCTGGTCCAGTTTGGGAACCCGAAGCCCAAGTTTCTGCTGCAGCAGCTGAATTTCCTTTAGGGCAAGGGGGTAGAGCGTTGCGTTTACGTCAAACGGTGCAATGTGGGGGTGCACTTTTTTGAAGGCCCAGGTGCTGTCTCGCCAGTTGCCCACCAGGTAGTACGGCTCATCTTTGATTGCCTTTGCCCCCGGTCGTTTTTTGAACGCTACGAAGTGCTTCGCTTGTGCGCGGCTAATGACGTACCCGGCCATCCGCCGCAGCTTCTTCACCGCCTCTTTCCGTGTCCAGAAGTAGGGCGAGGCGTATCGTAGTGCCAAGAGCGTCAATGGTTCAATGTCAATCATTTTCCGGTCAAACAAATCCCGGCCTGCAAGTTCGTGGCGGTAGCGGTACTCACCCACCACGTCTTCGTGCCAGGCGCGTCCGCGGCTATCCACATTCGCCAAGCAGCGCACAATCATTTCGTCCACCACCGCAGCCGGAATGTCACCAGCACCCAGCAGGACGCTCTCCATCCAGTCGCGCGGGAAGACCGTCCCAAATCGGTCGCCCGAGGTTTTGCCCCAGGTGATCAGGTGGTCAGCTTCAATTTTTGAGCGTTGCCAAAATCGTTTGATGTTTTTTGCGTCCTTCCCAAAGACGGACCACTCCAGCGCTTCCGTTGGGAGGACGCTGCAGGTCGTTGTCTTGGTGGCAATGTCATTGGTTTCCGCCGTGATGGTGAACGGCAGTTCCCGCGCCTTGGTGGTGAGCTGAAACCCACCAAACGGTCGTTGGATTTGCTTCACTGACACGCCCTTAGGAAACGTGAAGGTGGTGCCGTACCAGTGCTCGCCATAGGAGCGGCGGAAGACCAAAGCCTTCCCTTCCGCGCCTACACTCTTATGAATCCACATGGGCACGCTCTGGCTGGTTTCCCGGCGCCGGAGTTCCAGGAAAGTGATTAGCTCGCCGGTTTTGGGGTCAACGACCAGTCCGCGCATGGTGCGCATGTCGCCCATCACTGGATAGTAGAGATTGATCGTCGATTTCTGGAAATGACCTTTGATGATGCACGTGCCCTGGGGTGTGGCTTCCACCGAATCAATGCGCAGGCGGTGGCGGGGAATATCAATGAACCCACAGTAGACGTGGTTGTTGGGACCCAGAATGCGGAACTGGTCCAGCAAGTCAAAATCCACGTAGTATCCGCCTTCGATCCAGAGGTTTGGGTCTAACTGGGGCATGGGGGTAGTATAGCAAGGACGCCAAAGGCTATAAGCCGTAAAGCTGTAGGCAAATACCCACTAAATTTTGTAGCCCTGATTGAGTAGGATGCTTTTTGGCTAACATTTGCTTTTCTGGTAACGATTCAATGGTATACATCTGCCCTTGTTGGTGGGCGGCTCCAATTTAGCAAGTATGAACTTAGTGTAAACTATCAGTAGGTAGTATCATGATGTACTCAATAAGTAAATTTTATGAAAACCTGGAAGGAAGTTTTGACGGATGTATACACCCGTGTTCCGCAGAATCGATTTGTACAATATTTTGTCCTCTCTACGCTCATTGTTTTCGGTGCTCACCAAGTGTTTTTTTCTTTTGCTCCGTTCATCTGGCAGTTCCATGATCTCTCCCAGGTAGCGGATGTCACGCTCTGGATGAAACTCTGGACTCGCTCGACGCAGCATGATGGCTATGAGCCATTCGTCCTTTACGCCCTTGTATGGTTGATTGTTTTCTTGTGTGGCGTCCTGTACACGCGTTTTTTCAGTGGGCTGGGTTGGCAGCGCCGCCCATGGTCTGCATGGCTACTTCTTTGTGCTGCATTCGTTGCACTTTTTCGAATCAATCCACTCGTGCCAAACGTCAATGTCGATTTTCGATACTCGTGGCAGCTGCTCTTCCACCTAAGCCTTGTGGCTGGAGCTGCTGCTGCCGCTTGGCGATATGCTAGCGCGCGTTGGTTTTTCTGGTTGGTTGTGCTTGCGAGTGCGCCACTCTTTTTTGTTGCCACCGCCCCAATTTCATTTTACGATTACGCCTATTTTTTTCATCCAGCCTTGAAGATTTTGCACAGCATTCCTTGGTCACAAATTTACTTTCAGTACGATATTCTCTCGTCATTCCTTCCTGCAATTTGGCTACAATTCCACTGGGATATCAATGCCTTTGCTTGGGTAGTGCAGGCCTCCTACTTTTTCTTTGCAGTTGGCCTGCTCATCTTTGGGAAAAAAGTATTCCGAGAAAAGAGTTTAGCCTATGGATTCTTTTTTTCTTACATTATTATTCGCGTGTACGCTTCAATGGTTGATCCAGTGCAGTGGCTACAGACAACCCCCTTGCGCTTGGACTTGTGGTTTGTACTGTTGATCATTTTGTACTTTAAGGGCCTACGTCATTGGCTTTTTGGCCTCACCGTAGTCGTCCTGGTATTTCTCCACAGACATTTTGGCCTCATTTATGCCATTTCATTTTTTGAGCTGGCTTTCATTCTCTTTGCACTTCAGGTCGTTGATCAGGGGATCATTCGATCGCCCAAAAAAATACTTTTTGCAGCACGTACATTTATCCGTTCAATCTGGGTTAACGTAACCATTATTGGAATGGGAACCGCTATAAGCTTCTTTGCTCTCCGGGTTCCGAAAGATGGGCCTGAAACAAATTTTTCACGCTATGGGATTGGTTTTATGCCAATTTCACGCCAGTCATTCTATTGGTTCGTCATCATTTGCCTCAGCCTTGCCTGGATCTTCCTGCTCAAATATCGTCACCGCTTCAGTTCACGTGCGTATACCCTAGGTGTTTTTCTCCTTGTGTTCTCCATTGGTAACTCAATGTACTTCTTTGGTCGGAGTCACGAAAATAGCATCATTAGCATTTCGACCATTTTTCTTTTTGGGCTCTTCTATTTCATAGATTTGATGTACCAGCTGAAAGCAGGGCGGGCGGGTCACTCATTCCGAAAGTTTGCGCTCGCCGGTCTGGCTACTATCGTTTGCCTGTTCTTTGTTTCTTACTCAAACAGGGTGGTGAGTACTCTTGGCATGCAAGTACAGCGTCTTCGCACTGGGCAAATACATCAGCCAAGTAGTTTTGCTGACCCAAAGACGTACGCTGACACCCTCCAAACGATTCAAGCGGTAACGCAAATGAGTACCAAGGTGTACTTTGCCGTCCCCGACATTGATTTTTACCTGTACTACTTTGGCGGGTACACACCCGTTGGCTATCGTCAGCCATTTGAGACGTGGCTTTTCCAATCACAAACCGCAGCATTTCTCAATGACCTTTTGACCCAAGGGTACTACGTGATTTTCCGTGATGATGCCCCGCCAACTCCCGATATCAAGTACAAAAACGTACACACGTTTGGTGAGTATCGTATCGTCTGGAACAGCTAGCGGATTCCTTTCCGGAAAAACTTCGCCGCGTCCTCAGGGGCCACGCCGTTGATGACCAGACGGGAGCCGACTTCTACCCCGCCCCAGGTTTGCTCGCGCGGGGCGATGCGCAGGTAGAAGTGTTCGTCCTGGTCAGTAAGGGTCTGGTGGAGGTAGTAGTTGTACGACGCGCGGATGAGGTTGAGCTTCTTGAGGATCGATTGGAGTGCAGCGGCAAACGCCCGACGCTCCACCAAGCTCAGGCGAGTACAGTTATCCAGGTGCCGGTTGGGGAAGAGCCAGACTTCGTACGGGTAGGCTGAGGCGTAGGGCGCGAACGCCGTAACGTACTTGTTGCTGAGAATGCGGCGGGGACCCTTCTTCTCATCAGCCAGAAGCTTGCAGTAGTAGCAGTGGCCGTGCTCCAGCTTGTATTGCCGAACGTTCTGGAGTTTGAGCACAATGTGCGGCGGCACAAAGCCCGTGGCAAACACCTGCGAGTGGGCGTGCACCAAGCTGGCGCCGGATTTGCCTCCGTGATTTTTGAAAATGAGAATGTACTCAATGTTGGGAATCCGGGCAATTGCTTTTGTTCGTAGCTGGTAGAAACTCAGTAAGTGATCAAGCTGCGTCACGCTCAGCTCGCCCAAGTCCGCGTCATGATCCGGGGTGTCAATGATGACTTCCTGGTAGCCGTAGGCTTTGGGAGTCTTCAAACTCACGGCTGGGTAGTCATTGGCAATGGCGCGAATCAGATTTTTTCCCCGGCCAAGGTGCGCTGTGGGGTGTTTCCCCTTAATGCTTTCTGGGCAAAATGGGCACTGCTGCGGCCGAACCGTTCGGACGTAGGGGTCTGGAATATCGTGCGGACGGATGTTCCGCTTTGGCGCAATGACCACTGCCCGATCGTGGATGGGGTCAAGCCGAAGTTCAGGTGAGCGGACAGGCATAGTTGCAAAGGGGTGAGGGTTTGGTTGTGGCAGCGAGTATCGTTGAAAGGTATGGTTGGATGGCTACTTTGGAAGGGAACTTTGAACTGAGAACAATGAACTTGGAACCAGAGGGGAGGTTCACTCCTGCTTTTTCCCATTCTGGTTCTCTGTTCTCGGTTCCGAGTTCCTTGTTCTACTTACCGGCGGCTAGACGTGTAAGTAAAGCAGCATAGTCATCCACCATGCGGTCAAGGCTGAAACGTTTTTCCATGTCTTTGCGGCAGACCGCTCGGTCAATTGCGTCGATGTGCCGGACTGCTTGCGCCATGGCTGCAGTATTTTTGACAATGAAACCAGTTTTCCCATCCTTGAGAATTTCTGGGACCGAGCCACGCTTGAATGCCACCACGGGTGTGCCCACGGCCAATGATTCAATGAGCACCAAGCCAAAGGGTTCATCCCACGAAATGGGGAAGAGTGTGGCCAGGGCATTGCCCAAGAAGGCGCCTTTCTCTCGGTGGGTAATTTCACCAATGTACCGGATGCGGCTGTTGAGGTAGGGCTTCACTTGTTGGGCAAAGTACACGGGGTCGCCAATGGGGCCGGCAATGCGTAAAGGTAGGTTGAGCCGATGCGCCACGGTAATAGCCTCATGTACGCCTTTGTAGTTGCGGATGCGACCCAGGAAGGCCAGGTACGTGCCGGGCTTGGGGTGGAAGGGGAGTTTGTGTAGATCCACGCCGTGCTGAATGGTCTGAATGAAACGTGCGCCAGGCGCCAAGTTGCGCTGCGCTTTGGAAATGGCAATGTAGCTCTGCGTCTTGCTGTAGGTTCGCATGACCGCTTGGTCCGTGAAAGTTGGCGGACTGTGCAGGAGCGCAGTGGATGGAAAAGGGGCGAACGGGGAGAAGTGCGCGCTCATCATGGGCACGTGGGAGAGCAGGACGTTGGCGCCCCAGCGCGTGGCATCTCGGTAGGCATTGCTGGTTTGGATGAGCTCGTAGGCCTTGTGGTTTTCCATGCCAATCTTGGGCTCACGGATGGAGGCGCGGGGGGTGGCGGCAACCAAGCGCGCTTTGGTTTTGGTATCACCGGCAGCGTAGAGCGTCACCGGAAAGCCACGTTTCACAAGCCCTTCGGTAATTTGGGAGACAATAAGCTCAGCCGCGGCCGTACGCTGCGGCGGAATGGGGAAGAGGTTGGAGGCGAGGATAGCTATCTTTGGTTTCTTCATTTTTTCAGGAGTTTGGCATAGGCCGCGAGGTACCCATCTACCATTGTATCAAGGGAGAAGCCTTTTTCCACTCGTGCCCGGCAGGCCGCACGATCAATGGTCTGCAGCTTGGCAATTGCCTTAGCTGCCCCGGCAACGGAGGCAACAATGAACCCCGTTTTCCCATCCACCACAATTTCTGGCACGGCGCCCCGGCGGGTGGCAATCACTGGTGTGCCGCAGGCCATGGCTTCGGTCATGAACAAGCCAAAAGGTTCTTCCCACTGGATGAGCGCCAGCAAACCCAAGGCATTACGGAGGAGATCCACCTTTTTTGCATGGTTTACTTCACCAAGGAAGATCACCCGCTTCCCATCAATGAACGGTCGGACTTTCTTCATGAAGTACGCTTCATCCACGGTGTCCACTTTTGCGGCCATGACCAAAGGTAAGCCCGCTTTCTTTGCCGCCTGCATTGCTTCTACTGGGCCCTTCTCTGGGCTCATCCGACCCAGGAATGCTAGGTACTTTTTGGGGCGGTCGTTGTAGCGGAATTTGGCAACGTCAATGCCATTGTACACGGTGCGAATGAAGTTCAGTTTGGGGAGCGGTTCACGCTGGTTGTTAGAAATGGAGACCAGGGGAATTTCTGGGTAGGCTTGGTGCACAATTTTCGCTTCACTCGTGTTCAAACGGCCATGCAGCGTGAGCACGCACGGCGTTTGTACCAGCCGGGTGTAAGGGAAGCTACTCGATCCCACGTGCATGTGGATGATGTCAAAATCGTTGGCGTGCTCAAAGACATGGCCGTACTGCAGCATTTGCCAAAAGGCTGGTACGCTGTAGCCCCGAATACGGCTGCGGTTGGTCGCGCGCGGGTCAGGGTGGTAGGCGGGAACCAGCTTTGCAGGCGTGTCGGAATCGGACCGCGCGAAGAGTGTCACGCTGTGTCCGCGCTTGACCAAGCCTTGCACCAAATTTGCAATGACCAATTCGGTACCGCCGTACTTGCGGGGTGGAACGCGTTCAGCCAGGGGAGCAACTTGGGCAATGCGGAGTCTGCGAGATTTGTTCATGCATTTTTCATAAGCGAGGAAAAGCCATGCAGCCCGGCGCGGAATGTGCGAACGTAGTAGCGTAAGAGTTTACGGACAATCACTTTATTCTTGGTGTGGTGCAGCTCCGAGAGGATGCGGTGGTGGAGGAGAATATCCCGGAGGCAGAAAAGTAGTACCTCAATGGCGAAGAGCGCGCTAAAGGCAGCGTGGTCTGGCTGCAGGTCAGCAACTTTTTTTACCAGCCGGTTCCGCCAGGGTGCGCGGCTGAATTCTTTGACCCAGAGTTCCGCCACGTCGTACGCCGGGGAGGCAATTTGAATATGCTCCCAGTCTAGTACCGCAAAGCGTCCCTGATCCACGAGGAGGTTATTTGTACTTAAGTCGCCGTGGCTAATGCCTAATTGGTGCCGGGTATGCCGTTCGAGCTGGTGGAACGCCACAATGCGTGCAGCAACTTCAAGCTCAGCATCACTGAGGTACGTCCGAAGTGTCTGGCCGTTTTTCCCCCGAGCGTAGGTTCGAAAGCGGGCAGTAAAGTCACTGGCGCGGTGTGCTTGGAGGTGGAGGAGCCGGCGTGTAGCCAGAGGAATGGGCAGCTGGCCGTAGTGTGCCAGCATGTGGCTGAGGTTGGCGATGAGCTTTGGTGGAACGTGGTTCCGATGTTTGCGGAGGTACGCCGTGAAGAGCTCGCCGGGTATGTAGTGGTAGAGAATCCAGGGGTGTGCTCCGGTTCGATTTCCTTCCACCCAGCGAGGAAATTGGTTCAGCCGCGCTTTGGCCGTGAAGTGGTAGAAAGCAATTTCGTGCTGGAAGTCGTGCCGCGTGGTTGGCACGCGCATGAGGTACACCTTGAAGGTGTAGGCCCGGCCCTTTGCATCCACGCAGCGCGTACGAAAAAACCGTCGCTGGTGGTTGAGCATTTCTTTCACATCGGCATCTGGGGTTAACCCGCGTTTCTGCAGGAGGCCGCGAACGTGCTTCAGGAGGGCGGTCCGAGTCATATGTGGATTTACCGCCACTGCCGGATGAGCTTTTGGTACACCGCCAGGTACCCAGCGACCATTGCTTCCACGGAAAAGTACTGCTCCGCTCGTTTTCGGCAGGCCGCGGGTCTAATTGTTCCCAGCTTGCTCACCATGCGCGCCGCTTCGTCATTGGAGTGCACCAGGAAGCCAGTCTGCTTGTGGGCAATCACCTCAGGCGCGGCTCCCCGTGCCATGGCAATGACCGGCGTGCCGCAGGCATTAGCCTCTGCCATGAAGAGGCCAAAGGGCTCTTCCCACTGGATGAGCGCCAGCAAGCCTGCAGCGCGGGACAGGAGTTTGGATTTTCCAACGTGATCCACTTCACCCAAGAATTTGATTTGCTTGCCGTCAATGAGCGGTTTCACCTTCTCGGTGAAGAACTTCACATCCACCGCATCCACTTTCGCGGCCATTATCAAACGACGTTTAGTTTTCCTTGCCACCTGGATGGCCTGCACCGGACCTTTCTCTGGGCTCATGCGGCCCAAAAACGCCAGGTAGTCATCCTTCTTCTCCAGGTAGGCAAACTTTTCCACATGAATACCGTTGTACACGGTGGCCGCGTAGTTGAGCTTCAGGGGTTTGCGCTGGTTGTTGGATATGGAAACGAACGGGGTGTGGCTGTAGGGCTTGTACACCATTTGCTGGTAGCCAATGTCCAAGGGTCCGTGGAGCGTGGTGACCACAGGGTGGGGGATCATGCCGGTGAAGGGCAGCACGCGCCAGCCAATGTGGTTGTGGACAATGTCGAATTTTCCAGCCGCCACCGCGGTGAGCACCTTGCCCACGCCCATGTACTTCAAAGATTCTCGTTGCTTCACGTCGGTGCCAGTCATGGCGCGAAGTGAGCCGGGAAAAATCTTCACCAACTTGGCCTTGGTCTTGGAACCGCCCACGGAGAAGAGGGTGACGTCATGTCCTTGTTTCACCAACCCATCGCAGAGGTTTGCTGCGACGAGCTCTGTGCCGCCGTACTTGGTGGGAGGGACAGTTTCTTCAAACGGAACCAGCTGCGCAATCCGGAGCTTCTTCATACGGGCAAAGGTAAGTGGTAGAGTACTGGTAGTATACCTTACTTACACCATATCGTGATGTCATTTGAAGGTAGAGAGCAGTACAACCCAGATGCAGAACTCGAGCAGGCTTTGGCGGTTTACCGAGATTCACCGTATCTAGCAATGAAAGCCAAGCAAGCTGAACGGGGTGAGGGCTTTACTGTTGGGTTTACGGACATTGATAACACCTTCCACCGCAAAGACCGGCAGCAGGAATCGGAAGTGCTTTTTGCGAAGGCGGAGGAGCTGGAGTATCCACTGGTTGCCGTGACCGGGAATGACCTAGCTGGTATTCAGAAGCGGCAGGCAGCTGGGGAGTTGCCAAAATTCCCAGTGCTCATTGGTTCTGTGGGAACGGAAATCCACGTCCTGCAGCCCGACGGTACGTACCGAAGAGATGAAGCGTATCGGAAGATGCTGCTGGAAGAAAAGCACTTCAACCGGCCAGAAATTGCCGCTGCCGCCAGTGCCTTTCTCGTCAGTCAACCTGCCCAAGCTGCTGAGGTCGTATACCAGAAACCCGAGGCAGAAAGGCGGTACCTCGCTAACCCGGAGCCCGAAGCGGTGAACCAGGCGGTGCAGGAATTCAAGCTCAGCTTTTACTTTTTCGCTGACGCACCGGCAGGAGTGGAGGGAGTGATGCAAGAGGCGGCCACAGCCTTTCCCGGTCAGGAGCTGGTGGCCTGCGAGGAAATTGGCTACAACCGTGAGCACGAGGGTGAACCACGAAAAAAGTACTGCCTGGACGTTCTGCCCATAACCAAAGCCGGAGCCGTTGACTACGTAGCGAAGCTTACGAATGTGGAAAAAGGTTTGGTGGCGGGTGACAGCGGGAATGACACCGACATGCTCATGCGGTCAGGGAAGTTGCAAGCTGTGGTGGTTGGTGGCGCAAAGTCAGAACTTGTTTCCGCGGTTGATGCGTCAGCCCCGGAAAAACCTGGGAAGAGTAGCTTCCGTAGGGTCATGGGAGAAGATGGAGCCCTGAAAGCAATCTACGTTGAAAAAGGTGATCGGCTTGGTCCTGAGAGTATTAGCTACGCTGCGGAAGTGCTGCAGCGGGCGGAGCGAATACAAAAAATCCGAACCGATCGTACGGAGACCTAGCGCCGGTAAAGTTATTTTTTCTCCACCATTCGTTCGTACACTTCGGCCACGCCTTTGGCAATCAAGCGCCAGCTACAGGTGATTGCGACCGACCGCCGCTTTCCAAATAGCTTGAAGGAGCTCGAAAGAATACTCTGGTCGGTTGGTATAGGGGAAAGAACTGTGCACCCGATAGCTTGGGACGTAGGACTGCTCTACCGTTTCCACGCTAATACGCTGCCCACATTCCTTGGCAACCTGCTGGATTCTCTCTAGGTAGTTACGAATTGGCTCATTCTCAGAAACAATGTGGAAGCAAGACTGTGAAGGTGGGGGAGAATGTAGCACATGTGCGTATCCAGCAACAACGTGTGACAACGCGGCGAGGGGGCGAAACGCACTCCCATCCCCAAACATGCGCACCACCCCCTCTTTTTTTGCTTGCTGAACGCAAAATTGCATCAATGTGTCCCATCGCATGCACGGCGATAGGCCATAGATTGTTGGATGGCGAATAATTGTGCAGGGTACCTTTTCTTGTGATAGGAGTAGATTTTCCGCAATTCGCTTTGTATCGCCGTACACTGTTGCAGGACGAGGCACATCGTTTTCAAAAAATTCATTCCCCGTTTTCTGGACACCATCATCAAACACTGAAGCAGTAGAGACATAGACGAATCTATCAATGCCTGTACCCGCCGCTGCATGCATGAGCGCACGAACCGAGTCTACGTTTCTATACGCTGCCTCCTGCGGATTCCGAGCACAGGCCGCATCTCCAGATACGCCGTAGAAGTCAAGGATATGCGTAAATACCCCGGGTTCAATTCTGGCAGACCATGGGTCGGCAACCACGTGGGTTTCCAGAGGGTAGAGTGGGCTAGGGGAGTGGGGTGAAAAAACACTCACTCGAATACGTTGGCTAGCCAAATGTGCGCGCAAAGCACTCCCAACGTATCCTGTCCCCCCAAACATGGCGATATGCATCTGCCTCACTTCCTTTTTTGGTATACCGCTAGTAGAGAAACCCCCCAGGGTATTGGAAATCGCAAAAAGAATCTTTCGGCGGCAAGGACACTGTGAAGTACAGCATTGAATAGGGTGGGTGGGGTTGCAAGTTCCCACGCCGCCCCCTCTTTTGGGGTCCTTTCCGGTATCAACTTTTGGCACAGGCGAATGACTGCAATCACTGGAAAAAAAATGAAGTTGTAGTATCGCACGATCTTCGAAAGCCAGAGATTCTTTGGAAAGCACGCAGTAAGCTGCTTTTTGGTGTACCGTCGCCAATGTTGGTTTCGAGTGTCGTGTGAGCTCCACAAAAAAGAAAAAGCGGCCGTTGAAAGTACCGCAAATCCCTCGGGTGTGAGTACCCGGTGGAGCTCTTTGACGAATGCGGAATCGTCTTGCATGTGCTCGATAATGTCAATTGCCACGACACAGTCAAAGGAGTTGTCTGCAAATGGGAGCTTGGATGCATCGGCACAAATTACGGATGTGTATCCTTGGGTTTTTGCGTACGCCACGGCCGTGGGGCTATTATCAATCCCAACGACGTTTCCATAGCCAGCGAGGAGTGGTAGGTTGCCCCCTGTTCCGCACCCTACGTCTAAGATTTGTAATTCTTTTTTTTGCAGTAATTTCTTGAAGACCGCGGAAAAAATTTCCCGCCGACCCACAAACCACCAATGAGTCATCTCATTTTGCGCAAAAGTGTGGTACAGCTGCGACTCCATGCTTAGCGGTTCGTGCGTTCGGCTAAGTCAGCCGCAAGTTGCGGCATACGTGCTCGAAAGCGAAAGAGTTCCCTCACCATCAGCATACTGTCTCGAAAGAGTTTCACCGTAGATTTTTTTGCAGTGTCACGGTAGAACAAAATGGGCCTTTCCTCAATACGTAAACCAGCCAGGTGTGCAATGACCATAATCTCCGTGTCCCAAAACCAATGCTGATTTTTTGTGTACGCTAGGAGTGGTAAAATTGCTTCCCGACGAAATGTTTTATACCCAGATTGCCTGTCCTTGTACGCTACGCGTAAAAATAGTTGCACAAGTTGGCGATAGAGGTAGCTTGTCCCAGCGCGAAGGAATGTTGAAAATGAAAATGGGTATATGCGCATGCCGGTAATCCCATCAACTTTATGTGCGAGTAAATCCGGAATGAAATCCAACAGGTACATTGGCGAAGCTTCGCAGTCGACGTCAATAAAGCCAACGATCGTTCCCCGTGATTCACGAAAACCCCGCATTACCGTACCACCCCGGCCAAGATTTTTTTCATTTTGCAGGAAATGCCAATTTGGTAGATGGTCACAAAACTGTTTTGCGCTGCGAGCTGTGTCGTCTTTACTAGCATCATCAATAACGATAACTTCGAAGGAAAATGACCCTTTCCCAGATAAAATTGTGTGGATAGAAGTTAAATTTTTTTGCAGAATACTCCCCTCGTTATAGAGCGGAAGAGTAAGGGAAAAATTAATCGTTGAAGGAGTTGGATGGTCATCCATGGTTTCCAGTTTACACTATAAGTCCCATTTTAGGCTACAAAAAATCGCAGTAGAGTCGATTCGTATAGTTGAAACTCTTACTTCACCAGCCGTTCGTACACCTCGGCGACGCCCTTCGCAATCAGCCGCCAGCTAAAGGTGGTCTTTGCAAGTTCCCGGCCTCCTCGCACCAGTTTCTCTGCCAGCTCGCGCTTGGTCAGGACGTCGGCTAAGCGATGGGCGATGGCACCCGGGTTGCGAACGGGGACTAAAATCCCGCTCTTCATATTCCGAACCGTGTACGGCAGGCCACCGGTATCAGAGGCGATCACCGGCACTTTGCAGGCCATGGCTTCCAACGGCACCATGCCAAAAGGCTCGTAGTAGGAGGGGATGACGCAGACGTTTGCCGCTGAGTAGTAGAAGTGGAGTTTTTCTTGCTGCACGGCGCCGGTAAATACGGTGCGATCACGTATCCCATACTCTCGGCACACATCTTTCAGTCGTTTGATTTCCTCCCGGACTTCGGGCTCTGCCCGGCGGCCCAGGTTGCCGCCGACAATGTACAGCCAGGTTTTTCCTCGCAGCTCTGGGTGGTGCTTGAAGAGTTTAGCGACGCCAATGGCCAGGGTGCCAATGCCCTTGCGCCACTCAATGCGACCAGTGTAGAGAATAAGGTTGTCGCCGTTTGGCGCATTAATTTTTTTTCGTGCCTCATTTCGGTCAATGGGTCGGAAGCGTTGCAAATCCACGCCACAAGGGACAACGCGAATGTTCTCAGATTTTGCAGCATAGTGCTTCTCCAGGTACTCACGTTCGTACGGGCTAGTGCTCAGAATGCACTCAGCTTTTTCCGTAATTTCTTTTTCAATGGCAATACGCTTCTTCATTTCCGTGGTATCCAGGCTCTGCTCCCGAAATCCTTTCAGCGCGTTGTAGCGCATGATGCCCAAGCTGTGGAAGGTGTGGACCTGTGGGACTTTGAGTATGTACTTCAGCTGCATGGTTACCCAGCCCGCCTCCCAGTAGTGTGAGTGCAGCAGGTCGTACCGCACACCCTCACGTTTCTGCCAGGCCAGGAAGTTGCTAATGAATTCAGGCAGCAGTGGCCCCAGTTTATTCTTGGGGATGAACTGCCGGTGGCCAGCGACGAGGCGGATGAATTGCACGTGCTTGGAAACCCGGACGCGTTCCTTTTTGGAGCGAGAGTTGAGCCGGGAAAAGACATCCACATAGTAACCGCGTTTGCCAAGTGCCTTAGCAAGGTGCTGGACGTAGACATTTTGACCGCCGGCTTCTGCGGATCCAAGGCTTTCGAGTGGATCGCAGTGCACGTTGATGAGGGCGATGCGTTTCATGTGGAAGTTGCGGCGGTGATGGCAATGGCCAAGGCATCCGCGATATCGTCAGGCTTGGGAATGGAAGGGAGATGAAGGAGTGTAGCGACCATGCGCTGGACCTGGGCTTTGTCCGCGCGGCCGTAGCTGGAGAGCGTCTGCTTCACGGCTTGCGGCGTACACTCGTGCACGGGAATCTTGGCTTGCGCCAGCGTGAGCAGGATCACCCCGCGCGCCTCACTCACCTGCATGGCGGTTGTGGTGTTCTGCGAGAAGAAGAGGCGTTCAACCCCACCGACTTGCGGTTTGTAGGAATGGATCAGCTCAGTTAATTTGCTGTAGATGAGCTGCAAGCGCTTGGCAAAAGGGGTGCCCGCTGGGGTTTCAATCACCCCGTAGTCAATAGCCGTTAGTTTGTTGGCAGTTTGCTGGATGACGCCCCAGCCCACGCGCCCAAACCCCGGGTCAATGCCAAGGATAACGCGCCCACCTTCGCTCTTCGAGCTACGATGGGGGCTACGCACCGTTCGTCCAGACGTTGGTGACATCAGCGTGGTCTTCAAGAATGCCGGTGAGCGTGTGCAGCTTCTCCGCGTCCGCCGGAGAAAGAGGGAGGGGAGTTTTGGGCACGAATTCAATGTCCGCAGATGCCACAGGGGTGGTCCCAAGCGCGACTTTCACTTTTTCCAATGCCTCGGGTTGCGTCAGCAAAGTGATTCCTTCTGGATCATCTTTCACATCTTCGGCGCCTTCTTCAATCATCTGCAGTGCAAAGGTGTCGTGATCCTTGGGTAGGTGTTCTGCGGCAATACGAAGCACCCCCCGTCGGTCAAATTGCCACCGTACACTATTCTCATTCCCCATGGTACCGCCGTGCTTGCTAAATAAGGTTTTTACCTCATGCACAGTGCGGTTGCGGTTATCGGTCACCGCTTCCACGATGATGGCGGTGCCACCAGGTCCAAAACCTTCGTAGGTTACCTCTTCCAACTGCTGACCCTCGGCCGTACCACTACCCTTGGCAATGGCTCGCTCAATGTTGTCTTTGGGCATGCTGGCCTCGCGTGCTTTTTCCACAGCCAGCCGAAGACGGAAGTTCATAGCCGGGTCAGCTCCGCCCAGCCGGGCAGCCACCACAATTGCTTTGCCAAGTTTGGTAAAGACTGAGCTGCGCTTGGCATCCGCAACACCCTTTTGCCGTTTAATAGTAGACCACTTGGAATGTCCAGACATACAACAGAAAAAATCCCCCTGGAAGTATGATGACTATACTAAAAAAATATGTGAAGGTCAAGTGAAAAAGTGCGTCCTGCGTTCAATCCGCGAACTTACTTTGTTGCAATCCAGGTGTTGAAAACTTTTTCTGTTTCAAGCTGCTGCTGTTCAATCTTGGAAAAACCAGCCGTCGTTAATGCCTTTTCCATTTCTGGAAAGGTAAGGTCATACGAAATGTTCGGTGTGCCAGTTTCGGTACCATCCTGTTTGCGGCGAATCATGGACGCACGGCGAATGTGCTGCTCCGAAAAGCGTTGGGTCCAGAAAATGAGGTCTTCTGGGGTCGCGTTACCAATTTGCAAGCGCGCAACGGTTTCTTTATGCGAGATTTCGGTATCTTTGAATTTATCGATGTACATCTGCCCACCGGGTTTGAGCAAATCGTAGAAGTTTTTTGCTGTGTTGGTGTAGGCTTCCAGTGCAGCCTGCGGGGTTATCGGCGCTTCAGCATTCCAACCCCCCGGCGCGTATATGAATGAATTACCTCTGCATAGTAAGAAGTCGTAGGCTTCTTTTGGGTACTGTTTGAGCAAATCCGCCCATAGCACTTGGGCGCAGCGTTCGGGCAACCCCGCCTCTTCCGCACGTTTGTTGAAGAGTTCCACCTCATCCGTAAAGCCATCAGCGGAGTCTATGTTCCACCCTCGTTGCAGCAAACCAAGTGCGGGGAAGCCACTCCCAGCAGCAACATCAATAATTTTGGATTCTTTGGTTATTCCTTGTCGCTCCCAAAGTGCCTCAATTTCATCGTAATGCTTTGGCGCATTATAGAGCAGCTCATTCACGCACAGCTCCCACAGCTCCGCAAACGTGGGCTCGTGATCTAGGCGGAATGTCTTGTATTCGGTTTTTTCCTTATCCGCGTCCTGATTTGGCGCGTGATTTTTTTCAGACATCATGGTTGGGTCTATTTCTGGGCTAGCCAGACGACGAAGTGTTTTTCTTGTGCGAGCTTGAGTTGTTGGACGTTCTTGAACCCAGCTTTCTGTAGCAACATTTCCATTTCTTCTACGCTCAAGTCATAGGCCATGTTTGGTAATCCAGTCTCTTTGCCTTGGGTGTCGCGCAAGAGCATTTGCGCAAAGCGAATGTGATCTTCTGGTTTGCGTTCGACGTAGAAGACTACGTCTTTTTGCTGCGCAGGCTCCTGAATGTACAGCCGAGCAACAACTTTTTTATCTGGGATTTCTGCATCACGGAATTTATCTACGTAGAGGTAGCCACCTGGCTTGAGAAGGCTGTAGTAGACGCGTAACGTCTCTAAATATTTCGCCAAAGATTTTTCTCGGTCCACGGTGATTCGCTCATGCCAGCCGCCTGCCGCGTAGATGAAGGTGTTCCCACGGTTGAAGAGCATATCCATGGAATTTGCCTCGAAGTGTTTTGGCAAATCAAGCCACGTGCTCACTGTGGGCTGGTGGTTGATACCAAGCTCTTTCAGGGTTGCGCGGAATGGTGCCATCATGGTTTCACTCTTGTCTGCGGTATGCAGATTGTAACCTTGCCGCAACAGCTCAGTGGCAAAGAAGCCTGGACCCACACAGGTATCCAGCAGTGCGGATTTCTTGGTGAGGCCCAGCTTCGCAAAAAGCGCGGTCATTTCAGTTACATAGGCAGGAGCATTGTAGATGAGCTTGTACTCAGCCAAGCGCCAGAGATCTGGAAATGCGGGCTCATGCTCAATATCAAGTACCTCAAGATTGTCTTTGTCTGAGACATACTTGAGTTCTGCGCCCATAGCTAAGCTGCGCTCAGCATTTGGGCCTAGGGGCAAGTTGAAGAATTTAAATGATCCTTTACTCTGCTCCTGGAGGAAAAGCTTGGTGTAGAGTTCCGCGGATCGCGTCACAGCGTTGTCGCACATCGCGGGCGTGATTGCAAAAAGAATCTTGTGATTTGCTGTCACCTTTGGTTTCAGTACGCGCTGTGATACATAGGGGAATGTAATCAGTTCTGGTTTACCAAAGAGTTCGGCAATAAATTGACACAATTCAACAATGCAAAACTTCCCACCAGTTTTTGATTGAAATGTATTAAACGTGCAGGAAGCAATTTCCTGATTATCGAGGAGTTTAATTGATAAGTCGATATTCTCCTCTGCCTTTTTTGTGTAGGCAATGATGCCATCAAAGAAATTTTTATTACCATCAACAAATTTTTTGAAGTTGGCTCGGAGTAAGGTTTCTTGAAATACGAATTTGTCACCATTCTTGAGAATATCTCGCTTATGCAATCCGTGCTCTTTGAGAATTTCACTATAGCGATTTGGTAAATGACCGTCTTCTTGAAAAGTATCTAGTAACTCAGTTCGGTATTGCTCAGCGGTTTTCTTTGTTGTGTTGGCTTCAGAGTTACGAAGTTCATTCATTCCCGTTGTGTCATTGGCAATAATTGCCAGTTTTGCTTGGTATCCGTGCGCTTTCAAATCCGCAACCGTCCGACAAGCCAAGCGCCACGTGAAAAGCGGAAAGCTCGTCATGCCAAACTCATCCATGAGGCCGTGCAGGCGCTCGGGTACCATGGTTGCAATGCTGGGCCAGAAGCGGTTTTCCTGCATGTCTGGTATGCCCAAGAAGTGGCCACCCATGACAATAATTTCCGTATCCTGTGGGCCGTAGAGGGATTGCTGCAGCTTTTCGGCCAGGGCAGCATAGGAATTCACCACATGGGTGCTGCGGTAGTAGAGCTTGTTGCGCAGGGGCTCCAGGTTGGGGTTGGTAATGCGCCCTTGTTTCTTATCGAAGAAGAATCGCATTTCGTTGAGCACGTGGTCAATGTCTTCTTCGGTGTTGTACACGCCCAGACTAATGCGCAGGGTTTCTTGGCCCAGCTTTTCCGCTAGCGGGAAGGCACAATGTGCGCCGTAGCGAATGCAGATCTTTTGGCGACCAAGGTGTTCGCCGAGTTCTTTGGTGTTCGTGTCTTGCAAACCAAAAGAGAGGACGCCAATTTTTTGTTGGAGGTCGGTGGGACCAAAGACCTGCACCCCAGGAATTGTCGCCAACCCATCCAGCAAACGTTTTAGCAGCCCGCGTTCGTGTGCCTGAATATCTGGGAAGCCAATAGAACGAATGAAGTTGACGGCGCGAGAAAGGCCGAGAATGTTGGACAGGTTTGGCGTGCCACCTTCCAACGTGATGAGCGACGGGAAGTAGTCAGGGGAGATGATATCACCAGTTTTATCAAAGGTGATGGCCACATTCTGCACGGTGCCGCCACCCATACGTGTCGGAGTGAGCAGGTGGTGGATTTTTCGGGCAATGTACAATCCACCTACGCCATCTGGCCCGTACATTTTGTGGCCCGAGAACGCGTAGAAGTCCGCCTGCATTGCCTGGACGTCTACTGGGATGTGCGCCACGGCTTGCGCGCCATCCACAATGAAGAAGATTTTCTTGTCGTGGTTTTTAACGAGTTTGCCAATAGCTACCACGTCGTTGATGTTCCCGAGGACATTGGAGCAGTGTCCCACGGCCACGATACGGGTTTTGGGCGTAAGCGCTTTCTGCACATCGTTTGGATTGACCACGCCGTCTTTGATGCCTACGATGCGGATTTTCGCCCCACGCTTTACCAGCTTGGTGTAGGGCAGCATGTTGGAGTGATGTTCAGACACGGCGATGACAATTTCGTCACCAGGCTTTACATGGTCGGCAATACCATCCACCGCAAGGTTGATACTGTCCGTAGTGTTATTTGTGAAGATGAGTTCCTCTGCCGTGGCGCCAATGAAGCCGGCAATATTCTCCCGGGCGGCTTGCAACGCCTGTTCATTTTTTTCCGCTACGGCGTGCGCACTACGATTCGGGTTGCCTTTGTACTGCAAAGACTGCTCCACCACACGCGTCACCGCATCCGGTACTTGGGTTGTGGCGGCGCTGTCCAGGTAGGTGAAGTTGTTCTGACGAAAAAAGTGAAATTTTGACTTGATTTCCATAGATGCAAGCGTGCTTTAGCTAATGAATGACGGCTTTATTTTAACGTAGTTGTCCGTTTTACACCATTATGTGAAGGGGATAGTTACGTCCCGTCACTGAGGCGGGATCCCGCCCTCTTCTACCTAACTCCTCCTCATTGTCATTCTGAGTCTAACGAAGAATCTCCGAAGTTTATCCATAGTCTGGGGATCCTTCATCTGATTCAGGATGACAGAAAAAGGCCTTCGCGACTTTACAGCTTCTCCGCCACGCGCTAGGGTACGGATATGCCAGTCTCTTTCACTCGACTGCTGCAGCAGTACGATCCCCAGGATGTCCATGGGTCAGTACTGCGTTTTGGCGCACAAGCAAGGCAGGCGTGGATAGAAGTACGTCGCTTGAAAATCTCCTCATTGAAGGGAAAAGTTGATGCGATTGTGGTTGCCGCCATGGGTGGCAGCGCTTTGGGCGCGCACATGCTGCAGACAGCTTGCGCTGAGTATTTGCGCGTGCCAATTGTGATTGTGAATGATTACCATTTGCCTGCTTGGGTAGGGAAGCGGACGTTGGTTGTCCTCTCCAGCTACTCTGGTACGACGGAAGAAACCCTGGCCGCACTGAAGGTCGCCCAGCAGCGAGGTGCGAAGATCCTAATTCAAGCCACGGGCGGGGCGTTGGGACGCGCGGCAAAGCGTGGGAATATCCCAGCGTACATCTTTACCCCCAGAGAAAACCCGTCTGATCAACCCAGGCTTGGCTTAGGGTATGGGATATTTGGTTTGCTGGGTCTGCTTTCCAAATCCGGGCTCATCACTTTGCCTTTACCCGTAGTTGAACAAGCCATTCGTGACCTTGAACGGTATGCAAAGCAGCTTGATTTGCGGAAGCTAGGCAATCCTGTGGCTACCTTAACCGCCACGTTGCTCAACCGGCAAATCTTTGTGATAGGTGCAGAGCACACTCTTGGTTCGGCGCATGTCCTGGCGAATCAACTGAATGAAACCGCTAAAGCTCTGGCTACCTACTTTGCCATTCCGGAATTGAATCACCACCTCATGGAAGGCCTGGCCAATCCCAAGGTGAATACCCGGAAAACGACGTTTCTCTTCCTCACTTCAGGGCTGTACCATCCTCGCATTCAGAAGCGTTTCCGGTTGACGAGCGAGGTTGTGCTGAAAAACGCTGCGAAAGTTGCCAGCTTCCGAGTGCCGGGGCAGACACGGTTTTCGCAAGCAGTTGCGGCAGTGGCATTTGGTGGAGCGTTGACCTTGGCCTTGGGCTTGCGCAATCATATTAACCCTGCCACAATTAACTGGGTGCATTACTTTAAGAAAAAGCTCGGGTAATTATATTTTCGAAATACAGATCTTGCATACCTCCCCACATCCATGCTTGGTGGGGAGGTTTCTTATACGGTTACGAATTACGAAAAGATGCTACGAATATACGAATTACGAATGGAGAGGGGATTGAGAAGAAGGAAGTAGAATATGTTTTTGTTTTTTCCAGACTTTTATTCTGCGTGATTTTGTTTTCTCGGTAAGGGTGACCTCCCCCTACCTAAGGTGCTGTGCTCGCTCGCACCCGCCGCAGACGGCTCCTTCGAAAGGAGGGGAGGAGTATTGTATTTCACTCGTACCTCTACCCATCCTAAACCGCCACCCTCTAACCATACTCGCTGCCACACCCAAACCCTCCACCCCTCCAATACGGTATACTTCCTACATGACTATTCACTGGCGGAGCCACACGACGCTCCTCATGCTCCTAGGTACGTTTGTGGTGAGCTTCGTTGCTTTTTTCCTGATGCAACGGAGCGCGGTCTTTGCCGATCCTGACTCCTTCTACCATGCGCGGATCGCGGTGCTGACCAGCCAGCAGGGTGCGGTGCGAGAATTGCCCTGGTTGCCCTTCACCACGCTGGGCGAGCACTACATTGACCAGCACTGGTTGTATCATGTTGCGCTGGTTCCCTTTGTGCGGCTCATGGATCCACTGGCTGGTATCAAACTGGCGACCGTAGTTTTTGCATCGCTCTTACTGACAGTTGCGGTGTGGTTTGTTCGCAGTTTTGGGGTACGCCACGCCTGGATTTGGGCAGCAGTGCTATTGGCCGCAACGCCGTTCACCTTTCGGATGAGTTTGGCCAAAGCGCCCAGCTTGTCTCTGGCCACACTCCTCATTGGTCTGTGGTGCATCTTCCGGGGGAAGCGGTGGCTGACATTTTTTCTGGCGTGGTTCTTCGTCTTGCTCTACGGCGGTTTTCTGGTGCTCATTGCGGCAGCCGGGCTGTCATTGCTTGCGTACGCAGTCGTTGACCTGGTACGGCATTGGGCACGGGAAGCAGCGGAAGCGGGGAGGAAACCCTGGTGGACCTGGCAGGGATTTCTGCACTACCGACCGCTGCAGGTCTTTGGCTGCGTTTTGGCTGGCGCCGGGGTGGGCATGGTGGCAAACCCTTTTTTCCCAAACACTTTTCATTTTCTGTGGGAGCAGGTTATCCAAATTGGCGTGGTGAACTACCGAAATGTCATTGGCGTGGGCGGGGAGTGGTATCCGTACGGCTTCACCGAGTTCATTGGGAATAATGTGGTGGTCATCATTCCGTTCCTACTGGCGCTGGTGCTGGCCATTGTGCACCTGCGACGAACGACGGCCAAAGGGTGGACCCTGGTGCTCCTCGCACTGCTCTTCAGCGTTGTCACCTTAAAGTCTAGGCGGTACGTGGAGTATGCCGTGCCGTTCATTGCTTTGGCTGCAGCAGTGACGCTGGGTGATGTGCTGAAAACCAGCGATTGGCGACACATCTGGGAGAGCGTGTGGCAGCAGTGGCAGCGTCGAAAAATTGTGGTGGGGCTACTCGCGCTGTACATTGTGGTCAGCGTGCCATACGTGGTTGCGCGGGATCAGCGCACCAATGTGCAGAACCTTTCTTCGGGAGTAAATGCTACTCACTTTCAAGCCTCGGCCACCTGGATGGCAGAGCATTCCAAACCTGGCGACGTGGTCTTCCACAGTGACTGGGATGATTTTCCCGTGCTGTTCTACTACAACACGGTAAACGCGTACATCGCCGGTCTGGATCCAACCTTCCTCTACCGCCAAGATGTCACCCGCTACTGGGCCTGGGCGCAGACCACCCTGGGCCAGAAAAAGGACAACCTGGCTGAAGCCTTTGACCTCTTTAATACGAAGTGGATTTTTGTGGAAAAAGATCATCGGGAGATGTACGAGAATGTTCGCGTGACGCCGGGTGTGGAACTGGCGTACGAAGATGCTGAGGTGTGGATTTACTCTTGGCAGAATCCAGAGTAAGGTACGGATATGCCATACCAACCACCCATCAATCGGCCGGAGGATGATTTCCGCGGGAAGTACGAATCTAAGAACCCAATCATGCGGCACTTCCTCCGCGGGTTTTTCAAAACTTTGCAGGGACTATTACCAAACGATCTAAAGAGTGTGTTGGAGGTCGGCTGCGGTGAAGGCTTTTCCACCGAGCACATTCGGCATTTCTTGCCTGACGTTGACTTGCAAGCATCGGACATCACCCCAGAATTGGTGACAGCAACCCAAGCGCGGGTACCCAGCGCAACCTGCAGCGTGGAATCCATTTTTGCTCTCAACCGGCCTGACGCCTCAGTGGATTTGGTTTTTGCGCTGGAAGTACTGGAGCACCTGGAGCAGCCAGAAAAAGCCTTGGCTGAACTCGCTAGAGTCACCAAGAAGTGGGCGATCATCAGCGTACCCCATGAGCCGCTGTGGCGAGTGATGAACATGGCACGGGGAACGTACCTCAAAGGGTGGGGGAACACCCCCGGGCACATCAACCACTGGACCCCGTGGGGTTTCCGACGATTCGTTGGGCAATCATTCGTTGTTCGCCGGGGCAAGCAGCCCATCCCGTGGACCATGTTGCTGCTGGAGAAGCGGTAGGCTTCGTAGCACACATTGCATTGTATGGAACGCCTTTTTCCCCCGTTTGCAAAAAGGGAGCGGCAGTTTTTATGGGCGCTGAGCCTGGTAGCAATCCTCTGTGCCGGGATTCCATTGCTCGTAGGTGTGCTCCGGTTACCACCGGAGAAAGTGTTCATTGGTTTTGGTGAAACCGCACGCAATGACAATGGTATTTACCTCTCGTACATTGAGCAGGCGCGAACCAGCGGCCACGTCTTTTTTGCAAACGTTTTTGCGGCAGAGCCGCATACGCAGAGCTTCTTCCAGCCTTTGTGGGCGGTCATTGGGCTTCTTTCATGGGTATTCCACCTTGCCCCAGCGCTTGTCTTTCACATCGTACGACTGGCATCCATCCCACTGTTGGTACTCGCCATTTACCGATTTACGGGTTTGCTTCTACCAACCGTCCGGGGTCGGATAGTAGCAACGACGCTCGGCGTTTTTGGCTCAGGAGTAGGCCTCTATTTTTTGCCATTTGTACAGCAACTCCCAACAATTTTTTCACCAGGTGCCAATCTTATGCCGGCGGATATTACTATGCCGCAGTTTACTGTCTTTCAGTCCATCGCCCATTCACCACTTTTCATTCTCACGTTAGCTCTACTCGTTTTTTTAGTAACGCTCGCAATGCGCGACGAAGAATCGCCTGGCCAAGTCCCCCGGTCAGTTTTCTTTGCCGGTACGTTGCTGCTTGCGTTACTCCATCCATACGATGCCGTCATTCTCATTGCCTGCGTGTGTGGTGTTAGCCTGCTTCGGTTCTTCCGTGAACCGGTGTATCGAACATCCGGCTGGAAGCAGAGCATCGTTCGGCTGGAGATGCTCTGTTTAGCAGCTACGGCAGCGTTAGCTTACTTTGTGAGCGCCCTGCTTCTTGACCACAGTATTCTGGGTTGGGCGCAGCAAAATGTAACCCCAAGTCCATCACTCCTTGTGGTGTGCATAAGCTATGGCGTGTACATTCCGCTATGGCTCTGGCAAGGGTGGAAGCATCGGGACATTTTTCAAAAAGCCAAAGCCATTTTTTTGCTTTGGCCGGCCATTGCACTGGTCCTCAGCTACTCACCCACGCAAGTACAAAGTCGTTTTCTCAATGGTCTGAGCATCGTGCTGGCTGTCGTCGTAGGGCTTGCGGTGGAGCCAGTGTGGCAATGGGCACAGCGGCAGCGCGTGCCATTGGCGTTGTGGCTTACCACTGGCGGCATGGTGTTTGCAGGGGTGCTGTGTCCTTCAACCTGGTTTACTGTTGTGGAGCCGCTCGTGGGTGGTTCGGTGCCAGGGACACTACGGGAGGTATACCAGTTTGACCGAGCAACACTTGATGCTATGCACTGGCTTCGCCAGCAAGCACCCGGCCTGACCCTCAGCGCAGACACCACAAGCTTTGTCCTGTCGAGCCAAACCTTGCGATCCACGTATATTTCGGATGGAAGTCAAACGCCGAATCACGCTGAGAAGTTCCAAGCACTACGTGTAGCTTTTCCAGGATCCCGAAGCGCGAATACGGCCAAAGCTTTTTTTCAGGAAAACCACATTCGGTACCTCTTTTGGACTGAACAGGAGAAGCAATTTTTTGCAGCATTTTCCCCGCAAGACTACCCATGGTTGCACCTCATTTTTCAAAATCAAACAACTGAAATTTATGCCCTGTAAAGGCGTGATCGCTCCTTTGGGCGCTACATTCTTTGCGTGGTATCATTGTCGTAGCTGCATAATCATACGATGATGTATTTGCTACATTTTTTTGCACCTGCATATTTGTAATCGCCATGGTGACGCAAAAGAAGGGATCGCTGTTTCCATACACGCCCACTGGGCTTGCTCTTGCCGTCGCCTTGCATGCTGGCATTGCCCTTACTGCTGAACAGACGGGTATCTGGTATGGTTTTTCAGTGAATCTTCAGGAGGGACTGCATGCTTTTTTTCTCCTTCTACTCGTCGGCGCATACCTTTTGGCAGTGTACAGGATGCAGCACGGGTATACGCCATCCATACAGCAGGTTATTCTCGTCCTCGCACTCTCCGTTGCTCCGTACTTCCTTAATTTTCTTACCAAATCAAGTGATGTCTACAACTACATGGCGTATGCTGAAATTAGTCAGCATGCCAGCCCGTACCTCCAAGGCCCAGCAAGTTTAGGCCCCGGGAATCCAATTTGGCACGGTGTATGGGATCAATGGCGCCCATACCCTTCGCCATATGGCCCACTTTGGATGGGCATTGTTGTGCTCATTGGAAAACTGCACGCTGGACTAGTAACGCAGTTCTTCATTTTCAAATTTCTGGGCGTTGCAATGTTTGCAAGTGTCGCAGCCTTGTTAGGACGATGGCGACCTCGGACGCTTGCACTCCTAGTCATCCTTAATCCCATTTTGATCATTGAGCTCATTGGCGATGCGCATAATGACGGCCTGTTCGTCGTGCTTATCCTCTTAGCGCTCATACCATTTGGGAACTCTGCTTTTTCCGGACTTAGTTTTGGTTTAAGCATTGCCACGAAGCACATCTCCGTTGTGCTAAGTCCACTCTTTCTTGCAGTGTACGCGCGTGAAAAGAAATTTCGTGAGCTGCTCTTTGCAAGCGGGTCTGCCCTCGTGGCATTGGTTTTGATGTATGCGCTCCTATGGGTTGGACCAAGGATGTTTGAAGGTCTCCTGGTTATGGGGCGACAATTTTATGTCAATCCGATTTTTTTCCCACAAAAACTATTTTTGGGTATTATTCGCACTGTGCAGCCTGATATGCCGTTGCATGCAGCGCTGCAGCTCGCTGTCGTCATTGGGACGAGCATTGCGATTGTGTGCATTGGCTGGCTCACGTGGTTGGTGTGGAAGGGGCGGCTAGAGTTACCCGTAGCCGCATTCTACGTTTTCTGCGCCGTTATCTGCTTTGCTTTGCAGTGGGTACAGCCTTGGTATCTCACGTGGCCGCTTGTGCTCACCCCGTTCATGAAGACGAAACATGCATACCGAGCAGTATTCGCTCTGACTGTTGGCTGGTTCATTATGATTTATACAGTGTACTAAGCCCATGCACCCTATTCTCCCCTCGATTCCAAAAGCTGAGCGTCCATTTGCTTTTTGGATAGCAACGGCTGCAATTATCCTAGGCGTCTTGCCGCTTGTGCTCGGTGCTCTTTGGCTACGGAAGGGAGATGTCTTCATGGGTTTCAGCACTTTGGCTCCCTCGGACACGAACGTCTACTTTTCCATGATGGAGCAGGCGCGAACCACGGGGCATGTGTTCTTTACGAACGTTTTTACACCTGAGGCGCAAAGGTATGCTTTTTTCCAACCACTTTGGGCAATTTTGGGTTTCCTGGCAGGTGTTTTTCACCTACCCAATGCAATACTTTTTCACCTCGTGAAAATTTTTCTAGCGGGTATTTTTCTATGGATTGCGTATAAAGCCTTACTCTTGTTCATTGAGAAATCCCTGCAACGTCGGATTGCTTTTGTTGCTTTAGCTTTTGGTATGGGGCTGGGTGGGTACGTTTCTCCCTTTTTGCACCTCACGAGTTTGCAAGAATTGCTCACAAAGAATCCTGTGGATATGTGGGTTTCGGAAGCCTTTACTTTTACCACGCTCCTGCACTCACCCCTGTTCATCATATCTCAAATACTGCTCTTACTCACTTTCCTCTTCGCCGTGCGGGATGAGCAAAGTCCAGGCACGGTGCCACACTTCATTTTTGCTGGCCTCACGGCACTCCTGGGAATTCTCCACCCGTATGACTTACCAGTCATTTTTTGCGTCTTGATTATTTTGCCGTTTGTTCGCATTCTCTATGATCGAGCATTTTCCATTGCCAAAGCCAAACGTTCCATTGTCCGTTTGGCAATCATGGGGCTTGTTACCGCAGGGATTGGCGCGTACTTCATTGCCGTTTACCAGATAGAGCCAGCTTTAGGTGGTTGGGCAAAGCAAAATATCACCACTTCGCCACCCATTTGGAACTACTGCATTGGCTATGGCTTCCTCCTGGTTTTTGCGGTTTGGGGTTGGCTACGGGTTGTTCGGTTACCCCGCTCTTTGCCCATGCTCTTTCTGCTCGCCTGGGCACCCATGCACGCGTTCCTCCTCTACGTGCCTGTGCAAATCCAGCGCCGGTTTACCAATGGTCTCCATATCGTTTTTGCAATTTTGGCAAGTTTCGCGCTCGTTTTTCTATGGGAGCAAATTATTGCGCGCACACAGAACAGTCCACTGAAAATTGTGTGGCGTTCGGGTACAGTATGGCTTGCCATTCTCTTGCTGTGCTACTCGCCGCTTTACCTCATGGCGCGGGATATAAGTCGTTCGTATGTATACACACCCGGGGAATGGTCGCTCTACATGCAACCAAAAACCACCCTGGAAACCATGGATTGGCTGAAGACGCAGCCGCCTGGCATTACCCTTTCCGTATCAACGACGTCGTACATTCTCAGTGGACGAACTCTGCTGCCCACATACTTTGCGCATGGGCACCAAACACTTGGGTATTTTGAAAAGCAGAAGGGTGTGTATGAAACTTTTACAACCCCAGAAGGAAATCCTGAGGCATTTCTTCGGCAAGAAGGAATTCGATACTTTTTCTGGACCGAATTAGAAAAAGAACAGTTTGAACCATTTAGCCCAGAGGGTAAGTCCTACCTCAAATTGATCCACGATACGCCGAGCGCGAAGGTGTACGAAGTGCTGCCCCCGGCTTAACGTTCTACCTCCACCGTTACTGGCAAACCAATCTGCTGGGTATCTTTGTCGAGTTTGACTTCAGCTGCACGCCAACCATTGAGAGCCAGGTGGCCGCTGGGGATGATCGCCCGCAGTTCGCCAGAGGCGGCTTCATCTGGGACCACGAGTGTGAAGTTGGTGGTTATTTCGTCAGTATTTTTCCAGGCAGAAGTTGGGTACAATCCGTACCCGAGCGGCAGGTAGCGGGTTTCCAGCAGCTGGTGAGAAGCATTGAACCAGCGAAGTTCAAGTTGGAGATTTGCTAGTGAGGGGTTTCCAACTTGGGCGATGATGGGTAGGGTTGTTTTGCCATCCGCGATTTGGATTGCAGGCGCGGGCGTTTGGATGAGGAATTCCACCCCGCTGAGTGGCTCGCGTGTGCGTTGCGTTACCACCTGTGGGAAGAGGTCAGTTCCCTGGGTGGTAAACGTCAGCAGCGTGTCATCAATGCTGGTGAGCCGGAGCTGGTGTGCGGCAAGCAGGTCGGTAAAGCGTTTGACGCCAGTCAGGTAGTCAGTGGCACGGGAAGGTTTTTTTGCAAACTGGACTTGGTAGGTGACAAAGTCTTCAGCATCCAGCACAGCCAGGTCAAGTTTGCTGGGTAGGGGATAGTCTTGATCACTGTACTGCCGTTTGCCCAGGAAAGCGTAGTGGCTGGCGTAGATATTCGCCCTTGCGCTGAACAGCGGCAGCGTGCCATAGCCAGCCAGGACGCTCGCGGATGGGGCAGTTGCATTGCGCAAACTTTGCATTGCCGCGCCTTTGGCCTGCTGCGCCGGGGTGATAGCTCGCCAGGCTTGGATTGCCCCAATGGTTGGGCCGAAGGTTAGTAGACCGTACACCGAAACGACGCCGAGCGTTATCCAACTGAGTGGACGCAGGTGTTCACCCAGGGTATGTGCCCAGCTTGGAGGGCGGGAGGTGAAGGAGTGCCACCCAAGTACCGCACTGCAGAACAGCATAGGTAAGAAGAACACGGCGTAGTGGGTTTGGAGAATCAGGTCTCCTCCCTGCAACCCAGCCAAACCAAGGGCGAAGAACGGTACGAGCAGCGTCACTGCCCAGCGCCAGGCGAGCAGAGGCAGGCCAACCATTCCTATGAGGAGCGCAATGAGCACTAGGACATTGCCAAGGTTGAACACTAACAGAATATTACGAAGTGACCCACCAGCGCTGCTCTCGCCCGAAAGCAGGCTCAGGAATTTGTACCCTTCACCGTTGATTGCCCCGGCGAGTAGTGAGGTACCAAAGAACCAAAGGACCGCAACGATTCCTGGCCACAGCCACCAGCGGAGTGAGCGACGCTCCAGCAGACCCAGCACGGCAAAGCTAGCCACAAAAATGCTGGCATCTTCCCGCGCAAGGAGGACGACGATTAACCATAGCCAAAAAGTATTGTAGGTTTTTTTCTGGTAGGCAATTGCTGCGAGAAAGACGAACGGTAATGCAAAGAGCAATGCGTGGAACTCGAAAACAAGCGCGTTGAGCGTGAAGGGGTTGAGAAGGAAAATGCTTGCCCAAACCAAGCTACTCTTGGTAGCTAATCCCACACGCAAGCAGAAGGTGTAGAGCGCAAATGCTGCACCCACGACTGCCAATCCTTGCAGCGCAACGAGTGTCAGAGGCCAGGGGAACAGCCGGAAGGGGAGAGCAGCAAGTACGAACAAAAATTCAACATGGTCACCCAGGTAGAGGTGGGGGTGGATGGTAAAACCAAAAATATGTCCATGTCCAGATAGCCATGCCACCTGGGTGTAAATACCAAGATCCAGTGCATTCGTTACGCCAGCGTGGAGTTTTGCGTTTGCTAACAGGAGCGTCCAGCAAAGCACAGCAAGTCCAATAAGACCAAGGAAGGAGAGAGCGATACGGGTGCGCATATGCGGGTAGTATACCGTATTGGAGAGGTAGAAGGTTTGGGTGTGGCAGCGAGTATAGTAGGAAGGTATGGGTAGAGGGTATGGCTGACTAATAAAACACTTCCCCACCCCCACCCATGAACTCCACTCGCCGCTACACCAAAACCCTATTTTTTCCTTTATCCCAAAACCGTCCCACGGGTGTGGAACGGCTGGTTTGTTTGTTCACGAATGTTGATTACTAGGCGGTAACGTTGACCGTGCTCTTCACGACGAAGTTCACGATTGCCCAGGAGATCAGGATGACTACCAAGCCAACGATGGCTGAGGAGATAATCCGTTTTGCAGAAGACACTTTGTCTTCGTTGCCACCGGCCGTGAGCCAGATGAAGCCGCCGTAGAGAATCATGATGACGGCGATGAGCCCGAGGAGGCCCAAGACAAAGGTAATAATGTTCAGGACAGTCTGCTTCAAATCAGCGGAACCGAGGGTCAGCGTGCCACCGACGTTTTCAATCGTTATAGCTGAAGCAGCGAAGGGAAGGGCGAGGACGCCGACGGAGATGGCGCCTGCCAAAAGTTTGCGGTTGAGTTTCATTTTACTTGCACCCCCTTTCGATTAATACAGGTACTTGAATGTTCCTTTGGTCAGCACATTGACGAGAGCAGCGCTACTATACCACTTTACAAGCTCTTTCGTCCAGGAATTTAGCTTGCCACCTCGTTCAAAGTTTGGAAAATATACTGGAGGATAGTCCAGCTGAGCAGAATGACCGCAATGCCAACTGCAGCCCAGATGATGGTTCCTTTCGCTTTCTTAATTTGGTCTGCGCTCCCCGCGGACGTGAGCATGAGGAAACCACCGTAGAGGATCATAATGAGCGCGACCACACCCAAAAGGCCCAAGGAGTAGCGGAGCACGCGAACCACGAACTCCTTGGCGTCATCCACGCCTAAGGGATTGGTCAATTCTGCCGCGCGTGTGGTGAGGGGCAGGGCGAAGGCGATGAGACTGAGTTTAAGAGATTGTAGGATGCGCATACGCTGAAGGTAGTTAAAAAAATTACAAGCAGGAGACGGAGTAATTATCCGGATCTTCTAATCGGTTGGTTGGCGGAACCACCTTGTTTACCCCTTGTAAATTCAGCCACGCAGCCATGGTGTTGTTGTCAAAAATACTGGTGATATTTTCTCCATTTGGACTTGGGAAGCAACGCTTGCTGGAAAGCTTTGTTTGGTAGTCGCGCACCGTTTGGCTTTTGCAACCATAGGTTGGAGAAACATTCGGTTGACACGCGGGCGCATCATTTTCCACCTTGAACCATGGTTGGTTCTTAATGATATGCGCAACGCCGTCTTTGCGATTTTCTTCCGTGTCCGGGAGAATAGCGACGAGCGCCAAGTTCACAATGATCCAACTACTCAGGGCAATCAGGAGACCAAGTATGGTATTTTTTAGCACTGTTTTCCCTGTGCGTACTCGCTCTTCACTGCCAGCGGCAAAGAGCAACGTCCCACCGCCCACGAACATGAAGACCAGTGCCAGAACCGAGATGATGTACAAGCCCCAGGAGTAGAGGTTGATGAACACTTGTAAGAAGTCTGTGAGTTGGCAGTCACGACTCAGCGAGTAGCCAGTAACCGTTACGGTCGTTAAGGGGAATGCGTCCGTGCCGTACAGCGACGAATCGATGATTGTTCCAGGGGGGATCGTTTCCTTATTTCCATTGGTGCCTGATACGGTGTACTGGGTTTGGTCACACCCAGGAATAATTGGGGGGAGGTTGGCCGCATTGCTTGTAGCCGGAAAGACAAGCAGTGCGCTCAGTGCAATTGTAAGAGTGAGAAGAAAACGTTTCATCGGCCAGGTATACGCAGCGAGATTTGGAAGAGTGCTTGGGCGCGTTCAATTGCTTGGGCAATTGGTTCCTTCTGATCGCCAATAGTGTCAATGAGCGTGTTCAGCGCCTCGCGGCCCTTGGTTGCATTGACACCCGTGTACCACGGCTTTGCAGTTGCAGCTTGGCGCGCGAAGACCTGGGCAATGGAGAGATTCTCCTCTTCTGTGCCTCGTGCAGTCTGCACTAAAGTTCGGGCAGCCGGAGTGTCCGTATCGGTGATGATTTTTGCTTGCGTTGGGTCAGCGATCGTGCGGAGGAAGTCCCAGGCCACATTTGGGTCTTTGGCAGCGCGGGCAACTGTTTCCAGCCAGTAGTTGGCCACGTACGTGGTGCCGTTGGCAGCAGCTTGGGGGAAGGGAGCCACGCGGATATCCGTGCCGGTGGTTTGGTTTACCACTTTTTGGTAGTCTTCACGCGTGCCAAAGGCCACGGCGGCTTTGCCCTGTGCCAGAGCCTCAAGTGATTCAGGGAAAGTGGCGTTCCAGCTGTAATTTCGTTTGGTGGGCATACCGAAGCTTGCTGCCAAGGTGAGGACGGCTTGTGCATTGGTACCGCTGCCAAAGGCCACTTGCGTGCCCGTTGCATCAGTCAGTGGCACATTGTACTGCTGGAGCAGCCCAGCGACGATTTCCGGGTTCCGAAGCACGTTCGTCCCCCGACCCATGGCCGCACCGGAACGAGTGAGATTGCCGCTCGCATCTTCCAGGGTGAGCTTGGGTACCACCTTCTCCGCAAAGTCTACCCACGTTCTGGGCGGGGTGAGGATGCCCGCATCATCAAGCATCTTCTGGTTGTAGAACATAGCCACGCTGTCGAAGTTCAGCGGGTAGCCAACAATTTGCCCGTTCTTCGCCATATCTTCCACGGCTCCAGCAACGAAGGTGCTCTTCAATGACTCTAACGTTGGCAGAGGTTTGGTTTGCTTGCACACGCTCAACTCCTCTTTAATGCCCCAGACTTTTTTCACCGTGTACGTGTAGCTGGTGGTGGTGGCAGGCATGGGAGTCACCAAACCTGATGCGGTGAAGTACCGTAGTTGCTCATTCTTCACGCTGTAGATGTCCGGACCGGTTCCGCGTGCCCAGGCCTCAATGAGTTGCTGGTCACTGTCCGTCTCGCTCAATTTGCGGTAGGTAATGGTAACGTAGGGCCGGCGGCTGGTGTATGCGTTAATGAACGCTTGAGCTTGATCCTCACCCAGGTGTCCCCACCAGGAAAGCTCCACTCGCTTCACCGGTGACGAAGAGCAATCTACTGCCCCGGTTCGTGAGCGTTGAAAGATTTGGTAGCCAATAATGAGCACGATGACAAGGCCTAGGAGACCGCCAAGCAATACCATGCGTTTTTTGAAATCATCCATACTTATTTTTGCACGCGCAGGCGAAGGTAGGTCATGAGTTTGTCCTTTAAATCCGGGCGTTCCAGGGCAAATTCAATATTCGCACGAAGGTAGTCAAACTTATTTCCCGTGTCGTAATAGTTGCCACCCACAATTTCTTTGGCGTAGACATCGTCAACTGCCATAAGCGCATTAATAGCGTCAACGAGCCACAGCTCGCCACCCTTACCAGGCTGCAAGGCGCCCAGGTGGGTGAAGATCTCGGGTGTGAGAATGTATGCCCCATGCGCGGCTAAGTTCGATGGTGCTTCTTCGGGTTTTGGCTTTTCGACAATCTGCTTTATCCGAAAAACCGCATCTTCTACTGGTTCAACATCTGCAATGCCGTACTTCGACACATCCGCAGGTTCGGGAATGCGGACGGCACTTATGACGGACTTGCCATACTTCTCGTAGACGTCCACCATTTGCTTCAGGCGTGGGGGATTGGCATGAATAAATTCATCGCCCCACAGCACCGCAAACGGTTCACCCCGCACCAGGTGTTTTGCCGTTAGTACTGGAGAGGCGTTGCCGTAGGCGCCACGCTGGCGAATGTAAATGAAGTTGGCCATGCGGGAAATGCGCCGGAGCTCTTCTGCTTGTTCGCTTTTCCCCGCTTCTTCCAACTTCTTTTCAATTTCGTAGGGATAGTCAAAATGGTCTTCCAACGAACGTTTGTTTGAGCTGGTAACAATAATGACGTCTTCAATGCCAGAGGCGACCGCTTCCTCCACGACGTACTGGATGATGGGTTTATCAACAATAGGCAGCATTTCCTTGGGCATGGCTTTGGTTGCCGGCAAAAAACGCGTGCCAAGGCCAGCCGCGGGGATAATTGCTTTGCGAATCTTCTGCATAGGAACGTGTGGTGAACGTGAAGAAAAACCCTCCATGCACGGAGATATTATACTAACTTTTGGGTTTTTTGGCGAATGTAATGACTAGGATTACGAATTACGAATTGGGGAGGGTGGGATCCAAGTTTCCTTTTCTGTCATCCTGAGGAGTCTGCGACGAAGGATCCTGCTGCTGGTTTCATACGAAAAGCAAGATCCTTCGTATGACTCAGGATGACAAGAAAAAGACCTCTATAGCTTTACTGTTTTATGGCTTTACGCCTTACCTTACAGTTCAATAACCGTCTTAATCCGCTTTTCGCTGTACGTTGCTGCATCAGCAAATGCCTGTGGTGCGTCCGCGAGTGCGTAGCGATGGGTGATCAGTGAAGCAACATCCACTTTTCCTCGCTCCACCAGCTTAATGGCGGTTGGAAACGCAAAAGCGCAGGTCCACGAACCACTCACGGTAAGCTCCTTCTTCACAATTTGCATTACATCCAGCGCCGCAGTCCCCTCGTACACCCCAAGCAGGAACACTTTCCCAGCCTTGCGCGTGACGTCCAGGGCGAGCTGCATGGCTGCGGCATTACCCACTGCTTCAAAACTCAGCTCAAACCCATGGTGTGTAATCGCTTCCACAGCTCGGGTAACATCATCCACCTTTGGATTAATTGCATGGTCAATCCACCCCTGCTTCTGCGCAAACTGCAATCGGTGATCCAGCGTGTCAAAACCAATGACGCGCGCACCCGCAGCCTGCAGGACTTGATCCAGGAATAAACCAATGGGTCCCTGGCCAATAACTCCAACGCGTTTCTCCAGCAAGAAGCCCGCCTCCCGTGCGGCGTACACGGCAATGGAGAGGGGTTCAATGAGCGCGGCATCGGCAAAATTTAGCGAATCGGCAATGGGGTAGACCAGTGGGGCTGGGAGCACCAGGTATTCCGCCAGTGCGCCTGGCCGAGTTAAGCCAATGACGGTGCTGCGCTTGCAGAGCGTGGGTCTACCAGTGCGGCAGTACAGGCAGTCTCCGCAGGTAATGACATGCTCTCCCACAGCGCGCTGGCCCACGTGGTGGGTGGCGACATTCTTTCCCACCCGCACAATCTCACCGCTGAACTCATGACCAATGACCGTGCCGGGTTTCACAGCCGTGCCACCATTGTAGATGTGGAGGTCGGTACCGCAAATGCCCACTGCCCGGACTTTGAGCAGCACGTCATCCGGTCCCACCTCTGGCGTGGGCAGGTGCCGCAGTGTCATTTTGTGTTTTCCCTCGTAGACAATTGCTTGCATGGTGCTTTGGAGTATACCTGGAAAGCAATATTTTGTCATAAAAAAAGCCCACTCTCTGGTGAAAGCGGGCTGCTGATTTTCCCACGACTTATTCGAAGTCCGAGGAAATTGTTTCGTCCACCGGCTCGATCGTCAGCGATGACTCACCAACCCGTTGCAAGCCAATCATGCGGCGGGTGAGGAAGTTTTGTGATGTGATCCACTTCTGGGATAGATCCAGCACTTCCTGCGTTTCCACCTCAGCAATCCAATCGATTTCCACTTGGTCGTAGTGTTGGTCATCGACGGTCAGGTCATCCATGGTGAGAGTGAATTTTACTCTCATGTATATTCTCCCTTTCAAACGCGACATCAATCTCTTCGCAGAAGAAAATGTCGGGAAATAGTTTTTCAATGTGCGGACAGAGAATGTCCGAGTGTACTTTTTGCATCGCGATCAATGCGATGTCTGATATCTCTTCCGTCCAATGGAGGGTGATCTCCGCGTAGTACGTTGCCCAAGCTTCCTTGCCATTCCGACTCACAAAGACTTGAGGCTGATTGGCAATGCCCAGGACGTACACACCTCGGAGAGTGATAGTGCATTGTATGCGCATTATCCCTCCTGGTTTGTGGGTTTTTCGAACTGCTGAGTGTAGCACAAATACCCCTTTTGTCAAGGGGTTGCGTCTATTCTAGCAGCCTTGTTCTACTTCGATGGCATGAATTCCAGGGCAAG